>JAITON010000216.1 GCA_031289935.1 Treponema sp. | reverse complement strand
AATCCGGTAGGATTGCACGCAAACTGCACGATTGGGACATTCTGGCCGCCCCCATCGGGCAGGCCCGGACTATGGGGAGATTCAACTGGGAACAGCCTCTATGGTCCATGGCGACCCTGTTTCCGCGCGTTATCATCATAATGAAGTAACTATACACCATCACCAGAGGATCTGTCAAGCGCTTTGTGCAAAAAACGGTGAAAAAACATCAAAATCTGAGGCTTTCAGCCCCCTGCCCAGGGGCTGTAAAACCGGCTCCCGCTGCGGAAGCTAAACCAGATCCCAAGGGCAAAAAGCAGCAGCGCCGTTCCGCAGACCAGGAGATCAAAGCGGTTAAACGGCCGGGCCATGTACCAGCTCCGCGTGCGGTTCTTGCCGAAACCCCGGAGCTCCATGGCGTGGCTCACCACTTCAATCCGTTCCATGGACGAAATGATCAGCGGCAGGAGGAGCCGGGCCGCCCCTTTGAGGCGCTTGAGGGGCGAGGTTTTTTTGGAAAGCTCCAGGCCCCGGGCCTGCTGGGCCCGGTTGATGTGGGTAAAGTCCCGCTGCACATCGGGGATGTAGCGCAGGGTCAGGCTCACCGCGTAGGCCACCGTATAGGATACCCCGATGCGGTTCAGGGACGCGGCAAATTCACTGGGGTTCGTGGTTACCATGAGCAGAATCGCCGGCGGTACAATGCTGAGGTATTTCAGCAGCACGTTCATCTCGTAAAAAAGCTGCTCGGCGGTAATCGTGTAGCGCCCCAGGCCCTGAACCAGTACATGCCGGCTCTCATAGATCAGTACCCCCTGTTCCGGCGCGAAAACATATATGCCGATGAGGTTAAAGCCCATAAAGAGCAGCAGCATCTTGAAGATAAAGCTTACTTCCCGCAGCCGTATCTTTGAAACGGCAAACAGCACGATCCCGGTTAGGCAGAGGGCCAGGAGTATCCGGGGGTCGTAGCTGAGCATGGACAGCACCGACCAGAGCAGGAACACGATGAGCTTGATCGCCCCCGAAAGGTTTTGAACCGGCGAGGGCCGTTCAATATAGGCCAGCATGAAACGCTTCACAGGCCCCTCCGTGCATCGGCCTCAGAGGCGATAAAGCGGCGGATAAAGGCTGCGGGATCGGCAATAGAGGCCCGGAGCGCCAGATCGTAGAGGCTCGTCCGCTTGAGGCTCGCCTGCTCAATCACTTCGTCGTTGCTCAGGATTTCCGCCGGTTCCCCGTCGGCCACGAGTTTCCCATTGGCCAGCACGACGGCCCGTTCCGTATACTCCAGCATCAGGTGCATGTCGTGGGTAATCATCACCAGGCTAAGGCCCCGTTCCCGGCCCAGCCGGGTCAGGAACTCCATGATTTCCGTGTAATGCCGCCAGTCCTGCCCCGCCGTGGGCTCGTCCAGGATAAGGAGCCGGGAACCCAGCACCAGGATCGAGGCGATGGTGAGCCGCTTCTTCTGCCCAAAGCTCAATGCCGTTACCGGCCAGGACCGGAAGGGGTAGAGCCCGCAAATCTTGAGCATCTCCCAAACCCGGTCCTTGATCTCCCCCTCGCCCACTCCCCGGGTCCGCAGCCCGTAGGCGGCCTCGTCAAAAACCATGGGGAAGGAGAGCATGTGGTTGGGGTTCTGCATCACAAAGCCAATGCGCTCCGCCCGTTCTTTGATGGAAAGCCGGGAAATATCCCCCAGCCCCCTACCCGCCGCTTCCTCAAAAAGAATCTTCCCTGCATCGGGTTTCATAAAGCCGCAGATCAGCGCGGCCAGGGTGGACTTCCCTGCGCCGTTCTTCCCCGCGATGCTCAGCCGCTCCCCCCGGCCGATGCTGAAGGACAGATCCTCCAGGGCCGGCGGGTGGGCGGCGCGGTGGCCCGGGACAATCTCCTCGTAGCTGTAGGAGAGGCCCCGCACTTCCAGCATTACCGGCAGGGGCGGTCTAACGGGCGGCTCAGGCGCGGCGGCATCCCAGGCCCGGAGCGCCTCCCTATCAAAGCAGAGCTCCTCCACACTGGCCGGCGAGTCGGCAGCCGTAAAACCCAGGCCCGCATAACGCAGGCAGCTCAGGTAAAGCGGCTCCCGAACCCCGGTCTCCCACAATACCCTGGAGGCCAGAAGTTCCTCCGGGGGCATATCGGCCTTGATCCGGCCCTTTTCCAGCACGATGATCCGGTCCACCGGACGGTGGAGCACGTCCTCCAACCGGTGCTCTATGATCAAAATCGTCTTGCCGGTTTCCCGGTGGAGGCGGTCAATAATCTCGATGGCCTGCTTCCCCGCCGCAGGGTCCAGGTTGGCCAGGGGCTCGTCAAAGAGCAGAATTTCCACATCATCCATGAGCACCCCGGCCATGGATACCCGCTGTTTCTGTCCGCCGGAAAGGTCCTGGGGCGATTTATCGATATACCCCTCAATTTGGGTCAGCTTGGCCGCCTCCAGTACCCGCCGGTGCATCTCCTCCGGGGGGACACCGTCGTTTTCCGCCGCAAAGGCGATGTCTTCCGCCGCAGTGAGCCCCACAAACTGCCCGTCCGTGTCCTGGAGCACCGTACCCACCATCTTGGAAAAGTCGAAGAGCTCCAGGCCCGCAGCCTCCCGGTCCATGATATGGAAGACTCCTGTAGCGTTGCCCTTGAAGGCGTGGGGAATAAGCCCGTTGATGCAGTGTACTAGGGTTGATTTACCACAACCTGAAGGCCCGGTGATGAGAATTTTCTCCCCCCGCCGGACCTCCAGATTAATGTTCTTCAGTGTCGGCTCGGTTTGAGCCTTGTACTGAAATGAAAAGTCTTCAAAAACGAAGGCCGTCTTAGTCTTCAGCTTTGAGGCTCCCTGCCTTGGTCCGCGTCTTGGTATATGCAAAGGCGATGAGGGAGCCCAGCACCAGGATAACCGCCGCATTGAGACCGCCGGCCACCAGCCCCTGTAAGAAGACCTTATCCGCCGGTTCCGCATAGATGAGGATATCCAGCGCCGGCGCTATGCCCACCCAGGCAATCGCGTTGGCCAGAATCTGCACCACATTGAAGATCACGCACTGCTTCAGGCCGAAATCGCCTTCCTCGATCTTGTAGAGCTTCCAGAAGAGCCCTATCAAAAGGCCGAAGACCGCATCGGCGATGACCCAGCTCCACCACACACCATAGCCCCAGGTCAGATCCGTCAGGGTATGGCCGATAAAGCCAATAAGCAGCCCCGCCAAAGGCCCGAAGACCGCCGCAAAGGATGCGAGGATCGCCATGCCCAGGTTCAGGCTGGTATTAGGCACCCCGGATGGAATGGCCACAAAACGCATCAACACAAAGAGGATTGCCGCCCCGATCCCGATAGCCACAACCGTCTTAACCGAAAGAATCTTTTTCCCCATGATAGTAACCTCCTAAATCCCATGGAAAGGATTGAACTCAATTATACCAGATAATCCACCGCCGGGACAAGCCACCCCAGTCTCACATGAGCCGGCCAGCCCGACAGCCAGATTCTGTCCCTACCTCTGGAGCGCCGCCGCTGCATGTTCCCCGGCGATCCGGCCGGAGTTCATGGCGTAGGCCTGGGAGAGGCCCTCGTAGTCGGGATAGGAATTATCGTAGATATTGCCCGAAGAATCGGCCCCCGCCACATAGAGGCCGGGGATCACCGTGCCGTTACTCCGGACCGCCTGCACGTCCTCGTTCACCCGGACGCCTCCCACCGAACCGTAGGTTGATCCCTGCATAGCGATAGCGTAGAAGGGACCCTTCTGTATTTTATACGTCAGGTATTTTGAGGGTTTATAGAAAAGGTCGTCCTGTTTAGCATCCACCGCCGCATTGTAACGGGCCACCGAGGCATTGAGCTTGCCGGGATTCATGCCGGTCTTTGCCGCCAACTCATCCAGGCTAACGGCGATGATCACTGAACCCGGATAGGCCGGATTTGCCGCCAGGGATTCGATATTCGCCTTGAGACCCGTCACCGGGGGCAAGGCTGCTTTGGTCACGATACTGCCGTCCACACCGGTGGCGGCGCCGCCGAAGTCGAAGAGCCCCTGACCAGCGATGCTGTAGCCGCCTAAGTAGGGCGCTCCGTTGGCCTCCAGAGACTGGATGGCATCATCGTCAAAGATGATGTAGTATTTGCCCCCCGCCGCAAAGGCGGCGTTGCCCCAGAAGACGTTATCATAGATAACTTCCTCGCTGGTAAAGCGGTTCCCAGCCATATCCACCCAGAAATGGGGCAGATCGGTGATCTGGGCAATGGGTCCGGGGCTTGAGCCGATAGCTTTAGTCCCCGCCAGATCGCTCATGTGGATCTGGATGATGTGGCTGCCGATTTTATCGGCCCCTATGTCCCAGGCCATGTTGACGCCATCGCCATGGTTGCCGTAGCCGAAATAGTTATAGTAGTTGATATCCGTGTAATCCATGAACATAGCCGCGTTGGCGCCGAAGCCACCGGTACAGAGAATCACCTGCTGGGCATTGACGATGACCCGCTCTCCGTTATCCCGAACCGCCTCGACCCCGGTAACCCGGTTCCCGTCATAGATGAGCTTGGTGGCCCTCGTGTAGAGCTCTATCTGGATGGGGTTCGCCACTGGGTTGGGACCCACGCCCCGCAAATTATCCCAAAGCTGCTCGTACTGGGTGGCTCCCGAAAAACCAGCAATGGTGGACTCAAGCCAGATATGGTAGGTCTTGGGATAGGCCGTGTGCAGCCCCTGATCAACCCCCAGGTTCAGGATGGTCGGGACACCGTAGGCAGTGAGCCAGTCGATAGTACTCCCCGACTTTTGAAGAATTGCCCGGAGCAGGACCGCGTTTTCCCGGTAATGGTTGTACTCGTGCAAGTGCTTAAAGACCCACTCCGTGGTAACCATGGGGATGGTCCCCGCCCTGGCTGCCGCTGTCTGCTGGACCGATTCCGTGGCCAGAATACCCATGGCCGTGTTGGAAAGGCCTCCCATAGCGCCGGTCTGTTCCAATACCACCACCTGGGCTCCCGCTTCGTAGGCCGAAAGGGCCGCCCCCAGGCCGGAGGTCCCGGCGCCGACTACCACAATTTCCGTATTGATGACCACCGGGTTCCCTGGTGCCGTATAAGCCGCCGAAGCCAGGTTCGCCTGACCAAAGGCCTGCCGCGCCGCAGCAAGCACCGCAGCACTGGTTACGCTGGCCCCGGATACCACATCAATATCCACCGATTTGCCGGCCAGTATCCGTTCGGCCAGCCGGGATGCCACTCTGCCGCCAAGCCGGGGCGTCTCGCCTGAGGCATCAACCTGCACCGTCGCAAGCTGGCCCCCTGCCACCGTGATAGTTACCGTTACCGGGCTCAGGTGGCCCTGGGCAGTAGCTTCATAGGTACCATCCACTGCCGGCCCCACCGGGCCGCGGGAACTGGTAGGGCCCTCTGCCGGCGTACCGGTACAGCCTGCCAAGCTCAAGACCGCTATCACGCTTAAACATACCAAAAATCGTTTCATCATTAAGTCCTCCGTGTAATTATGATACACCAGTCTGGACAAATATACAAGTGAGCTTCTTAAATCTTTCATAAATGTCAACTTTTTGAAAATACCCCTGAAAATACCTTAAATAAAACTTGCATTTTAAAAAAATATAATGTATGCTTACGTTAGTATTTATATACTAAGGAGAAATGAGTTATGAAAAGAACTGTTTTCGGTATTCTGGCTGTGGCAATGGCCCTGGCCCTAGTATTTTCCGGCTGTGCATCAGGCGGATCCGCCCCTGCGGGGTCCTCTGATATTCCCGCAGAGGAACGGCAGGCCGATATTGTCATCGTCGGCGGGGGAGCTTCGGGTATGGCCGCAGCCTTGGCAGCCCTGGAACAGGGCGGAGGCAAGGTTATCGTGATTGAGCAGCAGGACCATATCGGGGGCACCTCTCTGTTGGGTTCCGAGGGCTTCTTCGCCATTGAATCGGCCCAGCAGAAGGCGGCGGGGATCACCACCACGGTAGCCGATATGATGGACTGGTTTACCAACTATACCCATCACTTGTCCAATGCGGGGCTCACCTACAACTGGCTGTCCCAGAGCGCTGGTACTGTGGATTGGCTGGCCCAGTATGGCATGCCCAGTACCTTGATGGAAAACACCCAGTACGCCCACCGCAACCAGATTGCTACTTATCACAAGTACAACAACAAACAGACCGGTTATACGGCTTTTGAAGAGAACGTGAAGAAGATGGGTGGTGAAATTATCCTCAACACCAAGGTAACGGACCTGATCCAAGCTGCCGACGGCACGGTGACCGGCGTGGTCGCCACAAAACCCGACGGCGGCGAGCTCCGGGTCAGCGCCAAGGCGGTGATCCTGGCTACAGGCGGCTATCTGGCCAACGCGGAAATGTTTGAGGAGTACACCGGGCTTAAACCGGGAACCTATATCTCCATGACCTCAGGTACCACCGGAGAAGGCCAGATCATGGCTATAAAGGCCGGAGCCGATACCTACGGGATCCATGGGGCTACCTACCACGGGGCCATGACCTTTGGCGCGCCCGACGAGCTTATGATGACCCCCATGCTCTGGGTCGACGGCGGCGGGGACCGCTTCTGCAACGAGGAACTGGTCTACGACTTTGCCCTCTGGGGGAATATCGCCTACAGCGTGGGAGGCTATTACTGGGTAGTAGTGGACACCACTACTTTGCAAAAGATCGTTGCCGACGGATCCCCCTATACTCATTCCTTTGGTAAGACCTATGCGGTGGGCACCAACGATTTGGACTATAGCGTGTCCCCGGCTACGGCCAACTGGCCTGCGGGCTTTGCGCCCAATCCGGACATTATCAAAACCATGGACGAACTTGTGGCGGCTAATCCTTCAGTACTCAAGGCCTATAGTATAGAAGAACTGGCCGTAGCCATGGGCATTCCCGCCGCAAATCTCCAGGCTTCCATCGACCTCTACAATCAGGCGGTGGCTGCCCAGCACGATGTACGCTTCGGCAAGGACCCGGCCTATCTGCTCTATGACGTGAGCACCGGACCCTTCTACGCCCTAAAGACCATGGTACTGGCCGAGGGCAGCCTGGGGGGCATCAGCGTAAACGAGCGGCTTGAGGTGATCCGTCAGGACCGGACCGTTATTTCCGGCCTCTATGCTACGGGCTCCAATGTGGGGATGATTTACGGCGATAGCTACCCGAGCTTTGAGGGCGTCAACATGAGTTTTGCCTTTAACTCGGGCCGCATGGCGGGCTACAACTCCGCAACGAAGATCCTGGGCAGGTAAAAAAATCGGGACCCACGGACCTTGGGGAGAATCTTTCCTTCCGCAAGGTCCGTGGGTCCCTTACCTTTAGGGAGCGCATGGTTAACGTCAAGTTAATCAGCGCTTCCTTAGGAAGAGGATCCCAACGCCCTATAGGAATAGGCAGCGGACCTGTATAATGATGTATTTTACGTTTCGGGCCAGTTCCTTATCAATTTTGAAGGGTCTTTATAAAGGCAACGCAACGTTCGGGATGATCCGTTTTAATCAAATCGGCACCTGAACGGTACAGAAATTCCCAGGTTTTCTCATTATCCGGTGTATTCCAAAAAGCAATCGGCTTACCCATTGCATGAGCCTGGGCAATATACTCAGCAGGAGTTTGAGAGACACAGGCAGTCCAGGAAACAGAAAAATAGCTTATTTTATCCAGTTTTTCAGGGTCGTTAAAATCAGGTTCTCCACCTTCAATATAGAAACTACCGGTGAGATCTTCAAAGGAATAACTTGAAAAGTCTCCAATAACAAAGGTTACCCTGCTTAGGTCAATGTTGTACTGCTCAAGCAAGGCTTTTGCCTTTGTAAAGGTATCGCCGCCGGTTTTCAAATCAATTAACAATGTCCAGGGAGCGGAGAGACCATAATCACGATAGCAACCAGTCCCTTCCAAATAGTCTTCCAATGAATTTTTACCGGATAAACCTATCCCCACATGGGAAACCTTAAGCGCATTATTAAAATGGTGGATATCAAGCTCTAAAGAAACCGCACCGGTTGAATAAACGGTTTCTGCTAACTCATTCGGAGACGTATCCCTAAAGACCTCGTAACTATTATGGGACATAACCCCCAGGAAATGCCCCTGAAGAAACGGAGCCGGCTCTAAATCAAAAGACAGGCAAGAATATAAAAAACAACAGCATATAATCGAATAGACCCCAATTTTTTTCATCCAATACTACCCCCTGCCTAAGCGGGAAACGGGAGTCGGACCCGCGACATCGACCTTGGCAAGGTCGCGCTCTACCACTGAGCTATTCCCGCAAAATAACTAAAAGAAACCCAACCGGGGTTTCTTTTTGACCTATTGAGCCGCCCGAGGATCGAACTCAGGACCCGCAGATTAAGAGTCTGCTGCTCTACCAGCTGAGCTAGCGGCCCGTTTTATGCGGCAACTACGGCCCCATAAACTTTGCAAAATACTCTGTATTTTGCCTTTTTACTTTTTATTATGAAGTTATTCGGAACCTGAAGTTTCCGAATAACTTAGTCAGCCAGTCCGGCGGACGGGCTCTGCGCCCGACACGACTCGAACGTGCGGCCTACGGATTCGAAGTCCGTCGCTCTATCCAACTGAGCTACGGGCGCAATCGCACATCATGTTACCATGATGCAAATATTCTATCAGAACCCGGAAAATTTGTCAAGTCTCGCGGGTGGATGACCGGGTTCGAACCGGCGACGACCAGATCCACATTCTGGGACTCTACCGCTGAGCTACATCCACCAAACAGTTTACAGAATATAGCCCGGGGTCTTTTTTTTGTCAAGTGATCCCGCACATTCTCCGATAAAGAGATAGAGGTATGGTATGAATACACAGAAAGCGCCCAACTATGAGAGCTGTATGGAGGTCCTGAACCGGGAGACGGAACAGGTAACCCGGATCGCCGCCCTCCAGATGCTGGTCCGCAAGGCCGTGCGGGACCGCCAATGGACGGATTTTGAGTCTCTGATGCAGGATCTGGGGACTATCGGGGCGGAATTCGAGATCCTGGACCGGGAACGGCTTCAGGTCTTCTCTCAATTTGCCGGAGGAATCGGCAGGGAAACGGACAACCGGGACTTTTACGCCCTGGCCGCCCACTTTCCCGAGACCGAACGGAGGGATCTTACTGAAGTTTACCGCCGTCTAAAGCTCGAAACCCTCAGAATCAGGCTGGAAAACAATTCCCTTTTGAACTATATCAGAGAATCCCAGGCCCTGGCCTCGGGTTTCCTCAATACGGTCTTCCCGGAGACCAAGGGAAAGCTCTATTCCCGGCAGGGAAGAGCCACCCAGCCGGAATTGCGGAGCATGGTTCTGAACCAGGAACTTTAGTGCAAGAAATGCAGGGGGAAGCGATATGACATCGACCTTTATGGGGCTTGAAATAGGCAAGCGGGGCATCCTGGCCCATCAGCAGGCCCTGAATACCACGGGACACAACCTGGACAACCTCAACACCCCAGGCTATTCCCGGCAGCGGGTAGAGATGGCCACCATGGATCCCCTCTATATGCCGGGACTCAACCGGGCGGAAACTGCCGGCCAGCTTGGCCAGGGTACCCTTGCCAGCCGGGTGGAGCGGGTACGGGATCAGCTTTTGGACCGGCGTATTGTGTCTCAGGCCGCCGGAGAAGGCTACTGGCAGACCCGGGATTCCTACATCTACATGATGGAACAGACCTATCTGGAAGTGGGTTCCAGCTCGGTCCGGGGCAACATGGACGCCTTCTGGGACGCCTGGCAGGAACTTTCCCTGTATCCTGCGGACAGCGCCGCCCGGACATCGGTCCTGGAGCGGGGTCAGAGTCTGGTGGACGGAATCCACGAACGCTATAAGGCCCTCAAAGGGCTCCAGGATATGGCCGATGACGATATCCAGCTTACGGTGTCCCAGGTGAACGGGCTTTCCCGGGAGATCGCCGCCCTGAACCGGGACATTCAACGGATCCGCGCCCAGGGGGACGAGCCCAACGACCTATACGACCGCCGGGACCTCCTGGTGGATCAGCTTGCATCCCTGATTGATATTACCGTGGACCACCGGGACCCCGATGAGTTTATGATCCACACAGGCGGGCTGGTATTGGTCCAGGGGAACATAGGCCGGCAGTTTGACCTGAGGCCGGGAACCGAGACCGAGGGCTATTCCCGGATCGTCTGGCAGGATACGGGGGACGAGGCCCATTTCCAGGGGGGGAGCCTGGCCGCTTTGGTGGAACTCCGGGACGAAACTATCCAGGAAGAGATACAGGGCCTGGACTCCATGGCCATGAATTTTATCGACCTGGTAAACGAAGTCCACCGCGCCGCCTATGGTGAAGACGGGGTTACGAGGCGCAACTTTTTTAGCGAATATCCTTTTGTGACCAATGTGAACGGCAACTACGACCGGGACGGGGACGGCCAGTTCGATTCAAGCTATATTTTCCGCATCAACGGCAGCAACGCACTGGACGAAAACACCCAGATCGGCCTTAACGGGACGATTACCCTGTCCGGGGCAAACGGCAACGTCGACATCCCCTATCACAACACCGATACCGTAGAGGATCTGATCCGGCGGATTAACGGCTCCGGGGCTGAGGTAGTGGCCCGGCTCAACCGGGACGGCCAGCTTTCCTTTAGGGGAACCATCGCCGAAGGCTCGATCCTGCCCGGGGGCAATCCCGACTTCGTGATCCGGCACATCGAGGATTCGGGGCGCTTCCTGGCAGGCTATGCAGGGGTCCTGAACGAAGCCGGTCCCGGCGGGGCCTACGACTGGGGCGCTCCCGATGCGGTGGCGGCCCTGATCTCGGGGGCCGAAGGCTGGGCAACCGCCCCGGCGGTCCACCCTGCGGCCTGGCTTGAACTGAACCCCGAACTGGTCCGGAACCCCGCCGCTCTGGCGGCGGGCTTTGGGGAGAATGGCCGGGCCGCCAATGCCGGCAACGGGGAAGCCGCCCTGGCCATCGCCGCGTTGCGAAATACCCGGGTCATGGTGGGGGGCTTTAATACCTTTGACGACTACTTTGCTGCCTCCGTGGGCCGGGTAGGAAGCCTGGGAGCCCAGAGCCGGGACGCCCTGGAAACCCAAAACCTCATCATGAAGCAGCTTACGGACCTTCGGGCCTCGATTTCCGGGGTGAACCTGGACGAGGAACTGGCCAATATGATCAAGTACCAGCAGGGATACGAGGCGGCGGCCCGGTTTATCACCACCGTCAATTCCATGCTGGACACCCTCATCAACAAGATGGGCGTCTGATAGAATTTTATAGGAGATAGTATGAGACGGATAGCAACCAATATGCCGAGCCTGGATTCCCAGTACTACCTGAGGCGGCAGGAGGAATCCATCGCCAATATGGAGAACCGGATCGGTTCCCAAAAGCGGATACTGAACCTTCGGGACGATCCCCTGGCGGCCTCCCACGCGGTGCGCTACGATTCCTACCTGAGCAGGCTGGAACGCTACGAGAAAAACAGCCTCTACGCCAAGGACCACTACAACGAGGTGGACGCCTATCTGAGGCAGACCAACGACATTCTTCAGCGGGTCCGGGAAATAGCGGTCCAGGGGGCCAACGGCATCTATTCCCGGGAGGATCTGGGCTACATGGCCACCGAGGTCAACGAGCTGCTCAAGGAACTGGTTTCCCTGGCCAACGCCCTGGGGGCCGACGGCAAGCAGCTATTCTCCGGGGATAAGGTCGACACCGAACCCTTCCGCATCGTGGCAGGGGCCGTCCAGGGGGCCGATGCCTCGCCGGACCAGAACCCCATGGTGGTACAGGTGGAGTACCAGGGCGCGGGGCCCGGCCGGCGCACGGAAATATCCGAGGGCAATTACGCGGACCTGGACCTGGGCGGGGGGGACGCCTTCTGGTCCGAAAAAATGCAGATTTTCTCCCCCCTCAACGGGGCGGGCTACCTGGCCCGGACCGAACAGAGTTTTTACCTGGACGGCCAGGAGATACATATCGCCCCCGGAGACTCAATCTATGCCGTCGTGGACAAGATCAACGATTCCACCGCGCCGGTACGGGCCTACGTGGACCCCGATACACAGGGCCTGGTACTGGAGGGTACAAACCCCCATCTGATCCGGGCCGAGGACGCGGGCGACGGCGCCGTGCTCCAGGACCTGGGGATCATCAGGAACAATAATGCCGGCATCTCCGACTGGAACCCCGATGCCACGGTCTCGGGGGGGTCCCTCTTCGATAAGGTGATTGAACTCCGGGACGCCCTCTTCCGGGGGGACACCGGTCTCGTGGGTAGCCAGGGAATCGGCGGCATGGATTCCGCCCTGACCAATATCCAGGCCCGCCTGGCCCTGAACGGCAGCCGCCAGGAGCGCGCGGAAATGACCTGGGCGCGGCTCAACCAGGAGATCCCCCATGTAGCCGCCGCCCTGTCCCGGGAATCGGGCCTGGACCTGGTCTCCGCCGCCACGGACCTGGCTCTGATGAAGACCGCCCACCAGGCGGCGTTGCAGGTAGCTTCCAAGCTGCTGCCCCAGTCCCTGCTTGATTTCTTACGCTAAAGGAGCATAGAACGTGAAAGTATCGACAAAAGCCTACGGGCTCATCGACGTGGACGAGCGCCAGGCCATCAGCTTCCCTTCGGGCCTCTACGGGTTTGAGACCCTGCGGGACTATGTTCTTTTGGATGCCGAGCGGCAGCCTTTTTACTGGCTCCAGTCTCTGGATTCGGAACAGACGGCCTTTATCCTGGTGAACCCCTTCCTGTTCCGGCCCGATTACGAGCTGGATATGAGCGATGATGAGCTCCAGGAGATCGGTCTTAAGTCCCCGGAAAAGGCCCTGATCTTTGCCATCGTTACCCTGCCCGCCGGCGGGGGCCCCATGACGGCCAACCTCCAGGGGCCGCTCATCATCAACCGGGAGAACCGGACCGGCAGGCAGGCCGTGCTCACGGACCCCCGCTGGCAGACCCGGCATAGCATTATAGACGAGCTTGCGAGGAAGAACTGATGCTCATACTATCCCGAAAGATCAACGAAAAAATTATGATTGGCGAGGACATCTCGGTATCGATCCTCGAAATCCGGGGCGATCAGGTGCGGCTAGGGGTCAACGCCCCCCGGACGGTAAAAGTCTTCCGCCAGGAAGTCTTCGACGCGATCCGGGCCGAGAACCAGGCCGCCGTGGAATCCGCAGCCCTTATCCCTGAACTTGACCTGGGCCTGCGGGACAAGGCCCTCTAGGAAAGCGCGGTCTCCCCTATCTCCGCGCAGAGCTGCCCAGACGGTCGTCTGAGCTGCCCAGACGGTCGTCTGAGCGGCTCAAATGCTCCGCTATGGTTAGTTTTAACGTGGCGCAATTCGCACCCTTGTATGTTTTGCTCATGAGTGCTAGGGTGTAGGAACATAAGGACGCACTGATTATCGTCAAGTCGAATCAGTGCTTTCCTAAGGAGGCGCGTTCAATGTATGTCTTTATCATTAATCTGGCATTCAAGCTCTATCGGACTCTGATACCCCGCTCGGTGCAGGGGAAAATATTTCAATGGGTGGTAAGCCATAACCTGCATCATTGGGGCTCCAGAAACTGCGCGCGCCTCCTGGGGCGTATCATCATCAAAAAGTATGATGCAGGGGCCCTGGATCATGACGAGCATACGGGCAGGATTGTGGAATATCTCAGGGGCCATAGCTTCGGCATTCACGAAAAAACATTCTTCCAACTTTGGCGCAAACCCATGGGCTTAGGCGCAAATCCCATGGGGGGGGGGGGGGGGGGGTAGCACCCACCATGGATTATGTTGATTTTATGGGTATAAAAAGGCCCCACATTACGGAAATTCCGGCCCTTTTGTCCGGCGTAAGGGGGCCCGGCGTGTTTTT
>JAITON010000058.1 GCA_031289935.1 Treponema sp. | reverse complement strand
GTATTGGTTACGGTATTGTAGGCCGATACCAGGGTATCCCAGGCGTCCTGAGCGGAAATCCCGCCGGAGATCTTGGCCTGTAGAGCCGCGTTCAGGCCGGGCCGGTAGGCTGCGGCCAGATCCGCTCCGGCGGTCCGCCTGAGGTAGTCCGTAGCCGCAGTCCCGCCATCCTTAAGAATGTCCAGGGCGTTGCTCAGGGTCATGGAGCTGATCGCGTTCACCAGGATGGGGCCCGCCTTTTTGGCGGCGTTCTCTGCGGCGGCGTTTACCCGGTCGATAACATCGTTCACCATGCGCTGGCCCCCGGGAATCCGGGAGATGTTGTCGATGATGATATCCGCCTCCGGGGGGAGGAGAATCTTGTAGATCTCCGAGGAGCCATAGCCCCCGGACCGGGAAAGTTCCGCCGCCGCCTGCCCGGCGCCGGTTTCCAGGGCCTCCCGAAGGGCGCCGGCCATTTCGGCCTGGCTGGGTGCACGGGAAAATCCCCTGGAGCTCAGGCCCGGCAGGACTCCCGAAAGGCCCGCACAACCTGCCAGCAGGGCCGTTATCATCATAAGAGACAGGATAACAAGAGCGCTTCGCTTCATGCAGGTATCATAGCCACGCCGGGTATTAGGGTCAAGCTGATATCACCGGTCAAGCCGGTAGAGCGCAAAGGGCAGCATCGAGACGAGGCAGCTTGCGGCAGGGATCAGGGTGATGGACATGAAGACCAGGTTCTGCATGGAGGCCGTTACCACGACCCCCTCCTGGTAGCCCGTGGCGGAAAGCACGATGCCGAAGACCAGCACCGCTAGAGTGCCCATGAGCTTGGACACAAAGGTCAGGCTGGAGAAGGAGATGCCGTCGTTCCGTACCCCAGTACGCCGCTCGATGGCATCTACCGCATCGGCGATCATCGTAGTCTGGACCACCATAAAGAGCCCCAGGCTCAGACCGTTCACAAAAATCAGGCCCATCATCAGGGGGATGTTCTGGAAGCCCGTAAAGTACATGACGATGTTAAAGAGGGTCCCCACCAGGGAACTGAGCAGTATTACTGTTTTACTGCTCCAGCGTTTCAGCAGCGCGGGCGCCAAAAAAGACGCCAAAATCATACCGGTGATGATGGCCGCGCCGATCAGGGTGAAATAGCCCTCGTTGTTATAGGCGACCACCACAAACACGGCGCCCCCGGCCTGGATGATAGTCCTGCCGAAGCCCAGGATGGAACCCAGGAGGACCATAAACAGGGGCTTGTTTTTGAAGAGGGTGGCGAACAGGCTTTTGAAGCCCACCGCCTCATGGCGCCGCAGATCGCTCCGTTCCCGGGTGCCGAAGAAGGCCCGGGTGAACAGGCCCATGCCGGTGAGCGCCACGAGAATCGCCGCAAGGCTCCAGCCCCCGGCGGTTGTTGCACCCCCGCCGCCGAAACTCAGAAAACGGGCAATCCAGGGAGCGCCCAGGGTAACGAGCGCGGTAGCGATGGACTGGAAGGCCCGCACATGGCCGATAGTTTTTGTGCGGTCCCCGGTATCGCTGAACACCGCCCCGATGAGGGTCCAGTAGGGCACGTCGCAGAGGGTGTAACACACTCCCCAAACCACATAACAGATGCCGAAAAAGACGATTTTCAGGGTCTCCGAGGTATCAGGCAGGCAAAAGAGCAGGGCCGAAGTGATGGCCACCGGTGCGGCGGAAAAGATGATATAGGGCCGCAGCTTGCCCCAGCGGCTGCGGGTCTTGTCCACGATGCTCCCCATAAAGGGATCGTTCAGGGCGTCGAAGATCTTTGCCACAGACATGATAACCGTAACCGCCGCAATGCCCCGGCTGGAAATATGGGCGTACTCCACCAAGTACACCATGATAAAGGTGGTGATAAAGGTAAGGAGCCCGCTCTGGCCCGAGCCCGCAATCACCAGGTTAATACGCTGTGTCCGTGCCGAAAAATCCTGTTCCGCCATGACGCTACTCCTTAGACAGTATGAGTGTTTTTATCTCAAAGGGCCGGAACCGCAGGCTGCCCAGATCAACCGTATTCCCGCAGTTTTCCAGCATATCGGCCTCGTGGACCGCCCCATGGGGGATACGGGTTTCCAGGCATACCGCAGCCTCCCTGCCCAGGGACTCGTAGAGCCGTAGCAGGGTTCCACCGCCGTCTTCGGCCATCTTGAGGGTCTCGATAATCACCGCCGGGTCCGAGACACGGACCAGGCTCGCAAAGGGGCCGGAAGGGGCCGGGATCAGGGGCTGGTTCAGCCGGTAGGCCTCACGGATCAGCTTTGCCAGACCGCCGGGGCGGGTCTCAAAGGGGCAGAAACCATAGGTGAATCGCTGGATACCCCGGTCGGCATCCCGGTCCGGGAAGGTGGTGGAGCGCAGCAGGTTCAGGCTCAGGAGGCCCTTCTTGGCGCGGTGTCCGTACTTGCAGTTGTTAAGGAGCGCGAAGCCCCGGCCATCCTTTTCCACGGCCACCCAGCGGTGGGCGCAAACCTCAAACTGGGCCTTTTCCACGGAATCTTTTTCCGTGGTACTGCGCTCAATATAACCGAACTGGATTTCGCACTTTACCGTATCGCCGTAATCGGCGGGGAAGAATTCCGCCCGGAGCATCCGGTGGGTCTCGTGCCAGTCCAGCTCGGTCTCAAAGAGCGCCGTATCGCTCCCTGCCTGGAGTATCACTTTTTGCACGGCGGAAGACTTGCCGAAACGGTAGCGGTTGATGCGGACCGCCTGGGGCCCCTCAATCGCCGTCTCTGATGCATAGGGCCGCAGCCGCCGCTTCGGCATACTACGGTACCTGGGATTGATGTTCCAGGCGTTAAAGGGTATGTCAAAGGGATCGCTGAACAGGATAAGCTCATTGAGGCTCCCCGCCGCAAGTTCCCGTCCCCCGGCGTCCAGGCAGGAGATGATCTCCCCGTATCTGCCAAAGCGGAGGCTCAGCAGGCCGTTGCTCAGGCTATCGTCCCCGGCGGCCAATGCCGGGAAGGGTCCCGGCGCGGCAGAGGCGGCGGCGGCGGCGTAGGGCGGCACCTGGGCATGATACCAGCCGCCGTCAATCCGCAGGTATTCGTCCCGGTCAAAGGAGCTCAGGTTCACGAGGCTCGGCCCTGCCGCCGGTTCTTCCGGAGGACCGAGCGCGGTAAGCCGTCCGGCGATCAGCTCCCGGAGACGGGCCTCCATCCGCTCATAGCCTGCCAGGGCTTCGCGGTTGACCCGGCCGATGGACGAGCCGGGGATAATGTCGTGGAACTGGTAAAGCAGGAGTTCCTGCCAGATTTCGTCCAGAGCGGCCTTGTCCGCAGAAGAAAGCCCCGTCAGTACCGACAGTGTTTCTGCGTTGTGGAGCAGGGTTTCGCAGAGCCGGTTGTAGTATTTGTTTTTCGCCTGGGTAGTGTAGGTTCCCTGGTGGGTCTCCAGGTAGAGTTCGCCGCAATAGGTTTCCAGCCCCCGGGAAACGGCACGCTGCTTGAGCTCCTCGAAAAAATCCAGGGCCGATGATTGCAGGATCCGGGGGAGGCCCCCCAGGTTCTGCTGCCGGGCCAGCAGTTCCAGGTGAGTCTCATCGGGACCGCCGCCGCCATCCCCGGCGCCATAGACCAGGAGGCCCCGTCCCAGGTGCTTTTCGGGGTACTGTTTTACCGCCCTGAGGATATTCCCCGCCTGGGCAGTACTGTTGTAATCCCCCTCGGGGGGCATGTGGGCCAGCACCCGGCTGCCGTCAATACCCTGCCACCAAAAGCTGCGATGGGGGAAGACGTTCACCTTGTTCCAGGCTAATTTGATGGTAGAAAAATACTCCATGCCGCAACCCCGGAGAATCTGCGGCAGGGCGGCGGAAAAACCAAAGGCGTCGGGGAGCCAGCAGATTTTCATGTCCCGGCCGAATTCGGTTTCGATAAAACGCCGGCCGTAAAGAGCCTGGCGGATTAGAGACTCGCCGCCGGAAAGATGAGCATCGCACTCTACCCAGAAGCCGCCCTGCATTTCGATACGGCCCTGCGCGATAGCCTGCTTGACGCCCCTATAGATCGCGGGGTACTGCTCCCTAAGCCAGACGAGCTGCTGGGGCTGGCTGGTGCCGTAGACGTAGCCGGGGTAGTTCTCGATGTTCAGCAGGGCCCGGCTGTAGGTGCGGGCGGCCTTGCGTTTCGTTTCCCGAATGGGCCAGAGCCAGGCCAGGTCCAGGTGCCCGTGCCCCAGGGCGTTAAACGCCAGCTCCGAGGTTGAGGTCTCGTGAAGCGGGCCCGCCAGAGCCTGCCGCCCTGCCGCGCCGCCGCCCGTCTTGAACTGCCGGTAGGAGCCTTTCAGGGCCGCCGCCAAGTCCCGCTGCCGGGTCTTGTCCTCTGTGGCGGCGGCCAGCAGAAACAGGCTCAGGTAATCGTAGTAGTAGCCGTAGGCGGCCTCATCCCTGGAAGCGATATACGCGCCGCCGAATCGGGCCTTGCCCCAGTCGATCATCATACGGCCGTTGAAGCCGTAGTCCACATAAAAATCGATGGAAGCGTCCTCGCGCTGCAAGCCCGGCTTGCAGAGCTTGCCAAGGGGCACTTCCCGAAAGCGGCCCCCGTGGTGGGGGGTGTTTTGGGGTACCCAGACCTGACTGATACCCGTTACCGGCTCCCCGCCGGCGGTATAGATGAGCCCTTCGCCGCTATTGGCGATGAGGACCACGGGCCTCGCCGTTCCCGGCGGGAGCTGCCCGGAGAGGTGCAGCCAGGCGCAGGCGAGCTTCCGGCCCCAGGTATCGCCGGGCCTGAGGGGGTGCATGGTCAGGCTCCGCAGGGCCTCAAAGGGGATGGGTTCCTCCGAGGGCAGAATTTCCGCCCTCAGGGGAGCTTTTAGGGTGTAAATGTTCTTTTGTATCTCTTTAAGCTGCCGGCTCATCACCGGGCTAAACAGGGTCAGGCGTATCATCATGCGAGGCTAACATAAAAAAGGCTCCCGGACAACCGCCCCTGCGCAAGGCTGGTCCGTAGCCCCGGTCCGTGGAAGCCCCTGGTAGCCCGTCCTATATAGGACGAAGATAACAGTCCTATATAGGATGAAGATAGCAGTCCTATATAGGACTAGGGAGCCGTTCCCCGGTCCAATGCCATCCGGCTTTCCCGGATACGCCTCCACTGACTGGCCAGCATACCGCAGAACATGAGGGCAAAGCCGGCCAGGGTCCAGCGGCCTAAGGGCTCGTGGAGGATAATCACCCCGCCAAGGGCGGCAAAAACCCCCTCCAGGGAAAGCAGAATAACGGCGTGGGCCGGAGGGGCGTACTTCTGGGCCGCTACCTGGAGGGTGTAGGCGATACCCACCGAACAGAGGCCGCTGTAGAGCAGGGGGATAAGGCCCCCGCCAAGGGCCGCCGGGCTTATCGTTTCCCGGCCCAGGGCGATGATGAGGGAGGCCAGGCCGCAGACCAGGAACTGCCCCGCCGAAAGGAGCACCGGGTCCACCCGTCTAACCAGGGTGTCGATCACGAGAATGTGGGCGGTCCAGAACAGGGCGCTGACCAGGGTCAGGAGGTCTCCGGGGTTGAGCCTGATGGGGCCGCTTCCGGCGTCAAATAGCTGGGGGGCCGCGCTCAGGAAGAAGAGGCCCGTAAAGCTCAGCGCCGCGCCGGTCCAGGTGGAAGCGCCGGTCTTCTTCCCCAGGAAGATACCTGCGATGGGGGTGAACACCAGGTAGAGCCCGGTGATAAAGCCCGAGTTCCCCGCGCTGGTATAGATGATGCCGGTCTGCTGGAAGCTCGCGGCGGCAAAGAGGCAGAGCCCGGCCAGCGTTGAGGCTGCGGCGTAGGTCTTCAGGCTTAGGGGTTTTCCTGATGTACCGTCGAGGCGGTGTTCGGGCCGTCTGAGCCGAACTATCGCCAGGGGGGCCAGTGTAAGACTCCCCAGGAAGAAGCGGAAGGCGTTAAAGCTAAAAGGCCCCATATAGGCCATGCCGCTCCGCTGGGCGGTAAAGGCAAAGCCCCAGATGCACGCAGTCAGAAGCAGCCACAGGTCCGCCCGCAAAGCCTGTTTGTCCATGCCGCATGCTAACATGGCCCCGGCGCTTGCACAAGGGACCGGCTGCTGCTAAAATGGAGCCATGGAAAGTGTAAACCTTGGAAGCCGGCCGGTACTGCCGGTCCTCATCAGCCTAACCGCAGCGGTGTAGCCGCCATGCCGGAAGATCTATATACGGAACTGGCCCACATCCAAGGGCTTGAACTGGGACCGGCCCTGGAGCGTCTGGATAACCGCCGGGACATCTACGAAAAAAGTCTTCGTATCCTCCTGGACAATCTGCCCGGCCTGCTTGCCCGGCTGCCCGCTGAACTTGAGGCCGGGGATATACGGGGCTTCGCGGTGGACCTGCACGGCCTCAAGGGCTCGCTCTACAGTATCGGCGCCCAAGCCGCCGGGAATCATGCCCTGGAGCTCGAAAAACACGCCGGGGATGATACCGCCTTTTGTGCGGAGCAGCTTAGGGAACTGACCGGGGAAGTGCAGGGGCTCTCTGATGCCCTGGGCGTATGTCTTAAGGAGCGGGGAACTGCCGCGATCTTCACGGCCCCTTCTGCACGGGTCTTGGTCGTGGACGATATGCCCTCGAATATTGTCGTGGTCGAGGGGCTTATCGCTCCCTGCCAGATGAAGGTTGACC
>JAITON010000011.1 GCA_031289935.1 Treponema sp. | reverse complement strand
ACTCTCGGAGAGTCAACTTCGACTCTTAAAGAGCCGGCTTCGACTCTCGGAGAGTCAACTTCGACTCTCGGAGAGCCGGCTTCGACTCTCGGAGAGTCAACTTCGACTCTTAGAGAGCCGGCTTCCACGCTCCAAGCTCCGTGACTCCTTTTGTAGGAATCATTTTGTTTGAAACCCCGATTGCTCCATCCACATTGTGGGTCAAGTTTAGCACCAGTTCAGGGGTATTGAATCAGCAAGTTCAAGGGTATTGAACCAGTAAGTTCAAGAGGCTTGAACCGGGCCCCAGCCCGCCTTTTCCCCTAGTAGCTCCACTTGAAGCCGAAGGAGATCATCGGGATGGGGAGGCCGTAGGAAGCGGTACTGCTACCGGGGTCTTCCCGGCCGGTATACTCGTTGTAGCGGGTGCTGCCCGGGGGGTTGTAGAAGAGGGACATCAGATTTTCCGCCCCCAGGTAGATTTCGGTCTGGACCCGGCCCTTCGCGTCAAAGAGATAGAAGGAAAACTTGACGTCCAGGGGAATGGACCAGGGGCCCCGGTTGTTATCATCGTAGGTAGAAGCGCTGCGGCGGTACTTCTGGAGGATCTTAATTTTGCCGCCTTCAATTACCGGGGACATGTTGTCGTCCAGGAGGATCACCGGGTAGGGGACGACTTCCGTTCCCGGGATACTCTGGACCTGGCCGCTGGCAAAGCCCAGGCGGACCGCGATGCTGATCTGGGGAATTGGTTTAATATTGAGGACAATGTTGATATTGTGGAAGCGGTGAAAGGACGGCCAGTACCAGATATCCTCCCCGTAGATGCCCCCCAGGACCGCGCCGTTAGTATTGCCGCTTTGAGGGTCATGGTAGCGGACATGGGTAAAACTGTAGGATATCCACCCGTCAAAGTAGCGGGAGCTGAGCTTCTGCAACTGGAGATCAAAACCGAAGACCTTCCCCCGGCCGTCAAAGAAATAGCCGGCGTTCCCCGTGCCGCCGGCAAGACTGGTAACGAGATAGCCCCGGTCGAAAACTTCCTTATAGTAGGCTTCGATGCTAAAACTGATGCCCCAGCTTAGATCAAGTTTGAGGCCGGCGATGGAGGTCCAGGACCGGTTGGGTTTAAGCTCAAAATCATCTATGCCGTTCCGGGCCTCAATAAAGGAGACCACGTCATTCATGGAAGAGAAAAGCCCCGTGCCCACGGTGGCGGTAAGGGAATCGATGATTCCCAGGTTTTTCAGGATAACAAAGTCCAGGTTTAGCCGGGGGTTAAAGACCGGCGCGGTTTGTATGGTAAAATCCTTGCCCATAAAGTAGAGGTGATCCAGCCTGAGCCCCAGCTCCGCGCCGAAGACCCGGTCGGGGCTTGTGTATTCCAGGAGCGCGTAGGCCGAACTGGTCAGGCCCTGGTTGGATACCTCAATTTCATACGCGAAGGGCCAGATGGCCGAAGCCCCCGGCACGGCCGCTATGGGGCCGAGGAGCCACTGTGCCATTTCTGGCAGCCCCGGCAGGATCGTCGAAAGCCGGGTTTCCATGAGCATGTCGATAAATTCGTGCTGCCGCCATTGGGAGTAAAGCTCCTGCAAGCCTGCGGCAAAGAAGAAGCCCGCCCCCAGGTCCCAGTCCAGGTCGAAGCGGCCCTGGATGTTCATAATGGTATTTTCGTGGAGCACCTGGGCGCTTTCGTCCGGCGTATCATAGGTGTCACCGGGATTAAAAAGAAAGGAGATACCGGAATAGTCCAGCATAAAATCAATAAAGTCCTGGCTGTAATGGGCGGTAATCTGGTTGTCGAGTCCCCCGTCCGCGTTGGACTGGATAAAACCCGCCCCCAGGGTGAGCCCGAGCATCAGAGAGGGGAGGGGAGAATAGCTCAGGGTGGAGGTCAAAAAGCCCTGGAGGTTGAGATAATCCCCCCCAACGCCGATAGATCCCTTTAGTTCCTCGTCGTCGTAGGCGGTCTGGTACCAAACCCCTACCCCGTCGCTGCCGAAGAAGGCATTGGCGGTCAACTCAAGATTGGGGGTAAAACGGTACTGGGCGGCAATCGCCCCGCTCCGTATAAAGGGCGCGGTGGACACCGAATGGATTGCGGCTAGTATCTCGTTTTCCGGGAACAGGTTCGCCAGGCCCTGGGCGGCCCAGACCAGGGTATCCCAGTAGGTTATCCGGCCCATGACGAGGATGCCGCCCTTACCGCCCAGGGGTATCGAGAGGTTGAGGCTCGCGGTGCTCGTGGCAAGGCTGAATTCCAGTTCCGTCTCCGTAGGCGAGGGCTGCTTGGAAGTAATCTCCAGGAGCCCCGAAATCGTGTGGCCGTAGCGGGCGGAGAAAACCCCGTGGGACAGTTTTGCGCTCTCCACCATCTTGGGGTCAAAGATTGATATACTCCCGCCCCAGTAGTAGGGCCGCTCCAGGTAAAAGCCATCCAGGGCCGCCATCAGGTCCCCCGGATCGCCCCCGCGGATTGAGGGCATGGCGTTGAACATCCCCGAATAACCCACCCCGGGGAGCAGTTTGATGGAGGTCATCACATCCTCTACGATGCCGATTTCTGCGGTCCGGGACAGGTCCTCCCCGGAGATGGCCACGCTCCGGCCGCTTTGGGTCTCGCTGGTTCCGGGCCGTTCCGCCTCCAGCACCAGTTCCTCGTTTTCCATGACGCCCCCCAGGTGGAGTCCCAGGGTGATACGGGCGCTTCCCTCGGGTACCGAGACCCGCCGGGTTTCGTAGCCCGGATAAGCCGCCTGGACTGTTGCCGGGCCGGAATCAGGGATCTCAATAACCGCCCGTCCGTCGGCGTCGCAGGTGAATTCCCGGCCGTTCGGTCCCCGGACCACCGCCCCTTCCAGGGGAATTCCCAGGTCCGCATCCTCCACGGTGACCGTTAGCTCCCGGCCCGCCAGGGACAAGAGAGGCAGAAAGAAGATTACAAGGGAAATAATGACCCGCAGGGTGCCCTGTAGGGCGCTCCGCAGAGGGCGCAGAAATCTCATAGACTGAGTATATACCTACAGCTATCTTTGGTCTATAATTTTACTACCCATGAAAGGCGTGATAAACAACGGGACGATAAAGGCCCTGGCAATTGATCTGGACGGCACGGTCCTGGCCCCCGGCGCCATTTTGACGGACCGGACTATCCGGGCGTTCAAGGCCTGCATGGACCGGGGGCTCCGTCTCATTATTTGTACCGGCCGGTCCCTGGCTTCGGCGGAACCTTACCGCCGGCTCATCGGGAACGAGGGCCCCCTGGTCTGCTTCAACGGGGCGCTCACCGTGGATATGCCTTCGGGGGAGATTCTGGGGACCTTTTTCACGGACCGGGATATCATCGAATTTTGCGTAGATCTGGCCCGGGAGGCCGGGGTTTACTTCCAGGTTTATTTTCTCGACGCATCCGGCAGGGAAATCATCATGGCCGAACGGCAGTCCGGTGAGACCCGGCTCTACCTGGACCATACGGGGATTCCCACGCAGATCGCTGATATCAAGGAGGCCCTGGCCAATCTGACCCCCAAGGGCTGTCTCCGGGGCATGTTCAAGGGGATGTTCATCACCCATGAGGCGATGATGGACCGCCTGCGGCCACAGATTTTGGAACGTTTCGGAGCGCGTGTATATGTGGCCCGAACCCATCCGGTGTTTCTGGAAATCCTGGCCGGCAGGGTGAACAAGGCCCGGGGCCTTCGCATCGCCCTGGATCACCTGGGGCTTACGGCCGCAGAGACCCTCGCTCTGGGGGACGCGGAGAACGACCTCCCCATGTTTGATCTGGCGGGGTTTTCCGCAGCCCCGGCCAATGCCCAGGAGACGGTGCGGGCTGCAGCGGACCAGGTTTTCGGCCCCTGCGAGGAGGACGCTGCGGCAGCCTTTCTGGAGGAGCTCTTCGGCCTGGAACAGTGAAAATCTGAGGCCGTTCCAAATCCCGGTTAGTTGCGGAACAACCGTATCTTCAAAAAAAAAACGAGAAAAAAACGGGAAAAGCACTTGACAAAAAAAGATTTCGCTGGTACTCTGTCTATAACATAGTAAAACTATGTAGATTATAGCTTAAGGAGATTTTTATGGCTAAGAATTATCAGTTTGAGACCCTGCAGGTGCATGCAGGGCAGGAGCAACCGGACCCCGCCACCGATGCCCGGGCGGTGCCCATCTACCAGACCACGTCCTACGTGTTTCCCAGCTCCAAGTCTGCGGCGGATCGTTTCGCCCTGACCGAAAGCGGGAATATCTACACCCGGATTATGAACCCCACCTGGGACGCCTTCGAGAAGCGCATCGCCGCTCTGGAAGGCGGCGTGGCTGCCCTGGCAACCGCCTCGGGGGCGGCGGCCATCACCTACGCCATCCAGAACATCACCCGGGCTGGGGACCATATCGTTTCGGACAACCAGCTCTATGGCGGCACCTACAACCTCTTCGCCAACACCCTTAAGGATTTGGGCGTAGCGGTCAGCTTCGTGGACGGCAGCAAGGCGGCCAACTTCGAAAAGGCCATCAGGCCCAACACGAAGGCCCTGTTCTTTGAGACCCTGGGGAACCCTAACGCCTCGGTGGTGGACATTGAGGCAGTGGTTAAGATCGCCCACAGCCACGGCATCCCGGTCATTGTGGACAGTACCTTCGCCACCCCCTATTTGCTGCGGCCCATTGACTACGGCGTGGACATCGTGGCCCATTCGGCCACCAAGTTCATCGGCGGCCACGGCACGAGCATCGGCGGTGTGAGTGTGGACGGCGGCAAATTTGACTGGGCGGCGAGCGATAAGTTCCCCGGCCTGTCTAAGCCCAACCCGAGCTACCACGGCGTAGTCTTTACCCAGGCCGTGGGAAACCTGGCCTACATCATCAAGGCCCGGACCACGTTACTGCGGGACACCGGCTCCTGCCTTTCGCCATTTAACGCCTTCCTCTTCCTCCAGGGCCTGGAAACGCTCTCCCTGCGGGTAGAACGCCATGTGGCAAACACCCTCAAGACGCTGGACTTCCTCAAGAGCCATCCCCAGGTAGAACAGGTGAACCACCCTGCCCTGCCGGAGCACCGGGACCACGCCCTTTACCAGAAGTACTTCCCCAAAGGCGGCGCTTCGATCTTTACCTTTGAAATTAAAGGCGGTGCGGAAAAAGCGAAAGTCTTTACCGAAAAATTGGAGCTCTTTTCCCTCCTGGCCAATGTGGCGGATGTAAAGTCCCTGGTGATCCACCCGGCGTCCACCACCCATTCCCAGATGAGCGAGACCGAACTCCTGGAATCGGGCATCAAGCCCAACACGGTACGGCTCTCTATCGGCACCGAGCACATCGATGACCTCATCGCCGACCTCAAGCAGGGGTTTGACGCAGTAAAGTAACACGGGCCTGAGCAAATGATGAGAGGCCGTCCGGTGGATTTGTCCGCCGGGCGGCCTTGTTATAATATCTGTTGCTTTCTCACAACGGACAAAGCGTCCCATAGAAATTCTAAATTTTCCCGGAAAAGGCAAGCGCCGGGCATAGTCGGCCCCTCTATATATCATGGCTACCAACACCCAATATAAGAACAGCGTTTCTACCTGGCTGTTCAGCGATGAAGACCGGCTCCGGGAACTGTACAACGCAATTTCCGGGAGCAATTACGGCGCGGAGACCCCTCTCGTCATCAATACGCTTGAGGGAGCGCTCTTCATGGACCGGATCAACGACCTGTCCTTTACCCTGGGGGACAAGCTGGTAATACTGATTGAACATCAGTCCACGGTAAACCAGAACATGCCCCTGCGGTTTTTGCTCTACATCGGCCGGATATACGAGAAGATCATCCGGAACCGCGCCCTGTATGCGACAGGGCTGGTGAAGATTCCCCGGCCTGAGTTTATCGTGCTCTATAACGGCCAGCGGGACCAGCCTGACGAGCAGAACCTGCGTTTATCGGACGCCTTCCGGGAGGCATTTCCTGGAGAGGGATCTGCCTTAGAGCTTTGCGTGCGGGTGCTCAACGTCAACCAGGGCCGGAACCGGGAGATCATGCGGCGGAGCGGGAACCTGGAAGGCTACGC
>JAITON010000005.1 GCA_031289935.1 Treponema sp. | reverse complement strand
TGAAACGCCTTATGCCTTTTATTGATATTCCCGATGATATGCGCCACGGCCAGGTGGAAATCATCATCATGCCCATTAAGCCGGCGCGGGCAACCAAACCTAAGGTAAATCACGAGGCTTTGAATAAGGCGTACGGGAGCCTGCACCAATACGCTAATCCCTCTCTCATCCCGCTGGAAAAAACCGCCTGGGGGGCGGCGGTGGCAAAAAATGCCGCCCAAGGGAAGTATGGCCCACAACCCGATATTGCTTGACACAAACGCCGTCCTGCGCTTCCTTTTGAAAGATATTGAGGAGCAGGCCCTCGCGGCAAAGGCAAAAATTGCATCCGGCGCGTGTATGATTCCCGTCGAAGTGATACCGGAAATTGTCTACGTGTTAAGCGGCCCCTACGGCCTCCCCCGGACAATCATTACCGATAAAATCGAAGAATTGTGCGCCCTGTCTGCGGACTTGGTCGAAAAACGGCACATTGTTTCTTATGCGGTACAATTATTCGCCGCCAACACCAAACTTGACATCGTTGATTGTCTGCTTGCGGGCTATCACAAGCGCACGGATAACGCGGTATTCACCTTTGACCAGGATTTGCAGAAGCAACTGGAAAAACAAGAAGCGGAAAAACAGCAATAGCGCATTATAAGTCAAGGGTGAACATGCCTATTGGCCAGCTAACCGGGGGTCTCCCGGCAAGTGGGCGGGTCAGGGGGGGCCGTGTGAGGATTATTGGGGCAGTTCTTCCAGATCCATCCAGAAACATACTCCCTCCGGGGTATTCTCCAGGGCAAAACTGATTCCCAGGCGGTCCAGGGCCGTCTTTACGATGCTCAGCCCCAGCCCGCTTGGGGCCCCAAAGGCGGCCGCCTGGGACAGTGGGGGCGGAGCGGGCGGGCCATCCTCAATTCGTGTCCCTGCGTTGGCTAGCACGATTCTTACATCCAGACCCGTTTGACCGGATACATTGCAAAAACATCGTCGGAACTGATGACCGGTATATCTGCGCTTATGGCTTGAGCAATGATGATCCGGTCAAAGGGGTCCCGGTGGGTGAGAGCAAGGGTGGACAGGGTGATTAAATGTTCCGTGCCGGTGGGCAGCACGTCAAAACCATTTTGTTCCAGCCGGTCAAAGATGGTCTCCAGCGTGCCGGAGAGGAGCAGTTTGCCCAGGCTGACCTTGATGGTCATTTCCCACAGGCTGGCAATACTCACCAGAAGGCGGGCGTCGTCCTGCTCCATCACGGCTTTTATCCTCTGGGGCAGGCGCTCATCGTCTTCCACGAACCAGATGAAACTTTGGGTGTCCACAAGATAGTCCATGCTACTGGTACTCCTTGAAGTCATCCAGGGGAGCGTTGAAGTCGTCGCTCATGCGGACAAAGGCGCCGCGCATACAACCGGCCTTCGGTTTGGTTTTGGTGGTAACCTGGGCCGGATATTTTTTGAGCAGAAAGTCGATAAAATCAAGGGCTTCAGAGCGCGCCGGCAGGGGGAGGAGGTGGAGTTTTTGCTGCACTTCGGCGGTACCAGGCGAGGGTATTTGAACGATATTCATGAGCGTATGATAGGCAGAATTTGAAGGAATGTTAAGGGGGCCTCCCCTGGGGGCCTCCCCTGGGGATCGCCCCTGGGGGAGGCCCTCCGCAGCGGTGGGTGAGGATTATTGGGGCAGTTCTTCCAGATCCATCCAGAAACATACTCCCTCTGGGGTATTCTCCAGGGCAAAACTGATTCCCATGCGGTCCAGGGCCGTCTTTACGATGCTCAGCCCCAGCCCGCTCGGGGCCCCAAAGGCGGCCGCCTGGGACAGTGTCCCCAGGGACGGTGTCCCCAGGGACGGGCGGCTTCGCGCAGGATCGCTGCGGTAAAAGGGCTCAAAGAGACGGCCTAAATCTTCGTCCCTGATATGGGCATTGGTATTCAGGATATTCAGGCGGAGAAGCGCCCTGTCCCGGCCAGCAGCCCGGCCAGCAGCCCGGCCAGCGGCCCGGCCGGCAGCCCGGCCAGCGGTCTTTTCGGTCCAGATACGGATGCACTCGTGCTCGGGACTGTTCTGTACCGCGTTGGCGATAATGTTGGACAGGGCCCGGCGAAGCAGATTCCGGTCCCCACACCAGAAGGTGCAGGCCCGGGGGATATCAACGGAAAAGCTCTGCCCCTTCTGTTTGGCCAGGGGAAGGTACCCGGCGAGCAGTGAATCAACCAGTTCGGCAAGTAATAGGGCTGCCGGTACCATGGCGGCCTTACCGTTGGAGAAGTTTACGATCTCCAGGATTTCCGACACGAGCCGGTTCTGGGAATCCAGCATCCTGAGACATTCCCGCAGATATTTGGGGTGGTCCTTATAGTCGCCGATATTGGCGAGCATTCCCTCGACCAGGGCATTGGTTGCGGCGATAGGGGTCTTGAGTTCGTGGGAGGCGGCGGAAAAGAAACTGCGTTGATGCTCCTCAAGCTCCTGTACCTGTTTAATTTCCTCCTCCAGCCGGGCGATGGTTTTTTTCAGGCTGCCGTACATGGTGTACACATCCTGCTCAAGCTGGCCCAGCTCGTCATTGCGGGCGGGCGGCGGGGATACCTCTTCCAGGTTTGCCATGCGATGGGTCTCGTAGGTTAGTTTGCGTATCGGCCTGGTTATCTGACGCGAGAAAAGGACCGCTGCCAGGGCCCCGATGCCCAGCATGATCCCCAGGGCTAGAAGCGAGCGGTCTACCAGATCGTGGTAATCAATGTTGAGTAATGGGGGGCCTGAACCGTTCAGGGTATAGGTCGTATCATTCCAGCCCGTGGAAACCTTAAAGCGCATCTCCACATGCATCTCTGCGCTCGCCGGAGCGCTCGCCGCGCCGCCCGCCGCGCCGCCCGCTATACTGACGCTTTCCCCATACATGAACAGCGGCGCATCCGGCGGCATATCCGGCGGCGCATTTGGCGGCACATTTGGCGGCACGGCCGGGCTTATCCTTACCCGGGTTGCCTCAGTCCCGGAGGAATAGATAATGTCCCCGTCCACATTGGCAATCTCGAAACGGAAGGTCTCGTTTTTTGCGGCAAATTCCCCGGCTATCCCGGCGATCTCCCCGGGGGTCCTGCCTGCAAACTGGAGAATAACCGGCTTGAATACTTCGGCGATCTGGCGGCTCTGCATGGTCTGGTACATGCTCAAAAACTGCTGGGCGAAGACCGCCATGGTAACCACGATGACCAGGACCAGAAAGATCAGGGTATAGCCGAAGACCTTGACGTATATGCCCCGTTGTTTTTTGCTCACCGCTTTTCCTCCAGGGAATAACCCACGCCCCGCAGCGTTTTGATGATATTCACCGGCAATTTGGCCCGCAGGTTTTTGATGTGGGTATGCACCGTGGCCTCGGTGGCGTCGGAATCGAAGCCCCAGAGCCGGCTGAGTATCCGGTCGTGGCTCATCACCCGGCCTGAATTTTCCGCCAGGAGCTTTAAGATTTCGAACTCCCGCAGGGTCAGGCCCAGATCTGTACCGGCCCAGGAAGCCCGGTAGGATTCCTGGTTCAGGCAGAGCTCCCCCAGGTGCAGCTCGTTTTGCAGGGCCCCGCTCCGGCGCAGCAGGGCCTCGACCCGCTTGAGCAGAATCCTCATGGAAAAGGGCTTGGTGAGATAATCGTCGGCCAGCCGGTCAAAGGCCTTAATCTGAGGCTCGTCCCCGGAGAGGGCGGTCATCATGAGCACCGGGGTAGAGCCGTCCAGGTTCCGCAGTTCCCGGAGCAGCTCCATGCCGCTGGTTCCGGGGAGCATGATGTCCAGAATGACCAGTTGATACCGCTCGTCATAGAGCCGTTCCAGGGCCTTGCGGCCATCGGCGCAGAGCTCTGCCCGGTAGCCCGCCTCTTCCAGAAAGGTTCGTACCACGCTGCCGATGTGCTCGTCATCTTCAACCACAAAAATCCTGATATCCATAGCCTGTCCCTACACAAAAGGATAGCACGATTATCTGTAGTTTGTCTGAAGCGCCGGGTTTTGTTCTATGAATGGGCTAAAGCCCGGCAAACTCCTAGCCAGACCGGGGGCCCTTCCGTTATAGTTACCCCCATGGACGCCGCCCTGCTCTATCAATCTATCCACACCGCCGCCGAAGTGAGCTTTTCCCGCTCCGGCGGTCCCGGAGGGCAGAACGTCAACAAGGTAAATACCAAGGTAACTCTGCGTATCCGTCTGGGGGCGCTCGCGGAGCGCGCGGGGCGCGCGGGGCTTTCCGGGGCGGAGCTGGCCCGGCTGCGCACCGTCCTGGCGCCCCGGCTTTCGGGCGCTGAGGATCCGCCGGATGAACTGGTCATTAGTGCGGCGGAAGAACGGTCCCAGCGGATTAACCTGGAGCGGGCCTATATCCGGGTGGAAGCGCTCATCAGCGCCGGAGCGCGGCTCCCCAAGCGCCGCCGGCCCACCAAGCCCAGCCGGGCCAGCCGTGAGGAGCGGCTCCGGACCAAGCGGCGCCAGGGCCGGAAAAAGGCGGAACGGAACGTCCCCGGCCCCGAGGTTTAGGGAACCCCCTCAAGCGAGGGGAAACGGTCCGAAATACCTCATTTCAAAAAGTATTGAAGAACGCCGGTGTTCCCGTCCACGATATACAGTTTGCGCGGCCGGGGTTCGGGCCTAGCCGGGTAGGGCTAAAGCCAGCACCTCGTCGAAACGCTCCACGGGGTGGAACTCAATGCCCTTTTTCACATGGTCGGGAATCTCATCCAGGTCCCGCAGGTTCTGTTTGGGGATGATGATGTGCCGGGCCTTGTTCCGCCGGGCCGCGATGGTCTTCTCCTTGAGGCCCCCGATGGGCAGGACCTGACCGGTAAGGCTGAGTTCCCCGGTCATGGCCAGCCGGTCCGTGATGGTCCGGCCCCGGAACAGGGACAGCAGGGCCGTGGCCATGGTAATTCCCGCCGAGGGGCCGTCCTTAGGGGTGGCTCCTTCGGGGATGTGCAGGTGGACGTGGTTCTTCTCGAACCAATCAACAGCACAGCCGTAGCGTTCGGCCGCCAGCTTACGGGCCACCGTCATGGCGATGGCGGCGCTCTCCTTCATTACGTCTCCCATCTGGCCGGTCAGGGTAAAGCCCTCCTTGCCGGACGCCGAGATAGCCTCGATCACCAGGGTGTCGCCCCCCATACTGGTCCAGGCCAGGCCCACGGCCATGCCCGGCCGGTCCGCCCGCTTGAGCTCTCCCTCGGGAAAGATGGGCTTGCCCAGGTGTTTTTCGATAGCCTTTTTGTCAATCTGCGCCCTGAGCATGGGGTCTTCCGCCGTGCCCTTTTCTTCGTTCTCCACAATCTGCTTGGCCAGCTTGCGGTGGATCTTGTCCAGGTTCTTCTCGAAGTTGCGGACCCCGGCCTCCCGGGCGTAACCGTTGGCGATATAGAGCAGGGAATCCCGGGTGTAGACCACCTGGTTTTTCTTCAGACCATTCTTCGTCAGGCTCTTGGGCACCAGGTAGTGTTTGGCGATTTCGAATTTCTCCGTGTCAATGTAGCCCGGGAGCTGGATGATCTCCATACGGTCCAGAAGGGGAGGGGGGATCGTGTCCAGGGTATTAGCCGTAACGATAAAGAAAATGTGGGAGATGTCGAAGGGCAGGTCCAGGTAATGATCCCGGAAAGCGTAGTTCTGCTCCGGGTCCAGAACCTCAAGCAAGGCGCTGGCCGGGTCGCCCTGGAAGCTGGCCCCCATTTTGTCGATCTCGTCGATCATAAAGACCGGGTCCTTGGTCTTGACAATCTTGAGGCCCTGGATGATCTTGCCCGGCATAGCCCCGATGTACGTGCGGCGGTGGCCCTTGATCTCGGCCTCGTCCCGCATACCGCCCACCGAAAAGCGAAAAAATTCCTTACCCAGGGCCCGGGCCACCGAGCGGCCGATAGAAGTCTTGCCCACTCCCGGCGGCCCCACCAGGCAGAGAATAGAGCCTGCGGGGCCTTCCCGGTCCCAGGCGGTCGCATTGGTTGGGGCGCCCGCCCTGGCCTTCTTCGGCGGATTGGCGCTGCGGAGTTTTCGCACAGCCAGATACTCCACGATACGGTCCTTTACATCCTTGAGGCCGTAGTGATCCTCCTCGAGAAGCTCCCGGGCGGTCCCCAGGTTGAAGGTCTCCGGCGGCGGATCGTTCCAGGGGAGGCCGGCGATCATGTCCAGGTAGTTGCGGGTTACGGTGAATTCCGCCGTGTTAGGCTCCATCAGGTTAAATTTCTCCAGTTCCTGGCCCACGATTTCCTGGATTTCCCCTTCAAAATGGAAGGAATCAAGCTTCTCCTTGAGCTTCTGGTATTCGCTGGTCTTGGCGTCCTTAGTCTCCCCCAATTCGATACGGATAGCCTTGAGCTCCTCCCGGAGGAAGTAGTCCCGCTGGGATTTTTCAATCTTCTCGTTGATTTCCTTCTGAATCCGCTTCTGAATCCGCAGAAGGTCCTGTTCCTTTTTGATGAAGACCAGCACCTGCTCCATACGCTTGCGGACATTGAGCGTCTCCAGGACCTTCTGCTGCTCGGCCTTGTCAATGTTGAGGATACTGGCGATGAAGTCGGCGATCTTACCGGGATGATCGATATTGATCATGTTGAGCCGCATCTCCTCGGAAAAGAGCGGATTGTTCTCGGAGATTTGCTTCATTTCGGAGATGATGGCCCGGGTCAGGGCCTTGACCTCGCTGGTGGCGTCTTCCTCATCCTCCAGATAGGCTACGGCGGCCACGATGGGATTTTCTACGGACAAGGTCTTCCGCACCCGGAACCGTTTGAGGGTAGAGATAAAGATATTCACCCCGCCGTCGGGGAGATTGATCTTCTTAACGATCTTCGCCACCGTACCCACCTTGTAGAGGTCGTTGATCGTAGGGCTCTCGGTCTCGTTCTGGAGCATCACCAGGCCGATGAGGCCGTCCCCCGCAGCCGCCTCGTCGATAACCTTAACGTCCGCCGGGTTGCCGATCATGATAGGGGTGAAGATCCCCGGGAATATGGGGCGGCCCATAAGGCCCACCAGCGGCAGTTTATGGGGTAAAATCTGATCCAGGGGAACCACTTGGTCTGACATAGACCCTCCTTGTATAGCAGCAATGCTTATCAAATATCGCAAAAAACCGCCGAAAAGACAACGCCCCTGGTCAAAACGGCCTTTCCTCCCCAGGATGATGAACCTGAGGGCGGCATATACCGCAATGAACGCGCGCTTAGGGAAAACCGTCCGCCTCATCCTGATGAAAACCCCGTACGATTCTGATTAAACCCCCGTACGTTTTTGGTTAAGCCTCGTACGTTTTTGATTAAAACCCCGTACGTTTTTGATGAAAACCCCGTACGATTCTGATGAAAACCCCGTACGATTCTGATAAAAACCCCGTACGTTTTTGATAAAAACACCGTACGATTCTGATAAAACCCCCGTACGTTTTGGGAAAAACCTCGTACGTTTTTGATTAAAACCCCGTACGTTTTTGAAAAAACCCCTTACCGGGGCAACGGGAGGCGGGGGAGACCAGGAGCGCCGCAGGCCCGCGCCGGGAAACGGCCCGCCGGTGCAGCCCGCCGGGTGCGGCCCGCGGTTGCATAAATCACAGCTCCCTAGTATGATAAGAGCCTGCGCAGAGGAGGCGGTTATGGCGTTTGGACTGAATACCTATCCGGTGGTATACCGGGCGAAGTACGATACAGGAAACTGGCGCGAGGAATACCTGGAAAAGGCCCACAAAACGCCCGCCGAGGAGGCCGCTCTGGACAGCGCCGCGGCGGCGGCCCTGGCAGATTCCCGGAATTGCTACCCCGATATGCCCCTGGTTTCCTATACCTCCCAGTACGGCTATGGTGTTTTTGAGGGCCTTAAGGCCCTGCCCCAAAAGGACGGCGGCCTGGCGATCTTCCGGCCGGACCAGAACGCGGCCCGTTTTGCCCGGTCCATGAAAGGCCTCTATATGCCGCCCTTCCCGGAGGAGCTTTTTCTTAAGGCGGTAACCGGGACCGTCCGGCGCAACGCCGCCCTGGGCTTTAGCCTGGTTTACGATCCGGCCTGGGAAAAGGACGCTTTCTCCAACGCCCCGGCGGTGTACATCCGGCCCTTCAGTTGTTCCGAGGGGGCTATCGGGGTGAGCATCGCCAAGGCGCCCTGGGTCATTTGTATTTGCAGCCCCGTGACGGCCTATTACAGCGATGCTTCCAGTGACGCCGTGGTGTCCGGGCGGATTCGCGCCAACCCCAGGGGCACGGGCTGGATCAAGTGCGCGGCCAACTATGTGATCAGCGCGCTGGCCAAACACGAGGCCAACGAGGGGGGCTTTGTGGAGTGTGTCTTCCTGGACGCGGTGGAGCGCAAATACTTTGAGGAAGGTTCCTCCTGCAATATCTTCTTCTATCTTAAATCCGGGGAGCTCGTAACTCCGGAACTGGGGGATACGATCCTGCCGGGGATCACCCGGCTCAGCGTCATTGAGCTGGCGCAGGATAGGGGTGTCCGGGTCTCGGAGCGGAAAATTTCCGTGGAGGAGGTCTTAAGCGAGGCCAGGGAGTGCTTTTTCTGCGGGACCGCTGCCGGGGCCACCCCCTTTACCAGCCTGACCTGCCAGGGCAGGAAGACCGTGTTTAACAAGGGTAAGGAGGGGGAACTGACTGCGGAACTCCGCCGGACCCTTAAGGGTATCCAGTACGGGCTGATTGAAGACCGGAAAGGCTGGCTCCATCATGTGTCTAGGTCAAATGAGGGACGCGCGGATTAACGCCGAACCTACGAGCGCGTGCTCAGAGCCTGAGCGAGCGTGCGCAGAACCTGAGCGCCTCGTTCAGCCCGGCTTTTTCCGGTACTCTTCGTAGCAGGCGGTCATGGCATCAATAAACCGGTCCACCGAGAATTTACGGGAAATCTCCTCGGATTTCCGCCCCATCTCCTGCCGCCGTTCCGGGCCGGCCAGAACCTCCACCGCCCGTTCCCAGAGCCGCCGGTCGTCCGCAGGGGCCCAGCCGTTTTCACCGTCCAGAACCATATCCTGAATACTCGGGTCCGCAGCGGCCACCACGGGGAGCCCGAAGCCAAGGCTTCGATAAAGGTAATGGGATGGACCTCGCTGTGGGAGGCGCTCATGAAGAGATCCGAGGTAGCATAGGCGGCCTTTATCTCTTCGGGCCAGCGAAGATACCCCGTAAACACTACCCGTTCGCTCAAACCCAGCTCACCGGCATAGTCCCAGAGGGCCCGCCGGTCAGGCCCGTCCCCGGCGATGAGGAACCTGCACCTGGGGCGGCGGCTCGCGATCTCTTGAAAATTCTTCAGGAGGCGGCCGATATTTTTCTCGACCCCCAGGCGGCCCACAAAGATCACCAGCTCTTCATCGTCCCGTATTCTGAAACGTTCGCGGAGCAGTTTTCCCTCCTGGAACAAGTCCTTGGAACGGTCGTAAAAACGGGATAGATCGATGCCGTTGGGAATGAGCCGCACTGGATTCCGGCACTGGATGGAAGCCAGGTAATCGACCATCTTCCGGGAAGGGGCGATAATGCATTTCTGGCTCTGGAGTATACGCCGCATATAGGCGGGCAGATGGTACTTTAGAATAGGCTCAATCAGGGGGACGTAGTAAAGGTAATCTTCGTAGTAGGTATGCAAGGTATGAACCGAAGGAATTTTCAGTCTTTTGGAGACCCGGCGGGCAGCCAGATAGAGGCTGAACTCCGTATGGGTGTGGATAATATCCAGATTGAGGGACCGGGCCTGATCGACAATCTGTTTCTCGAGAAAAATACCAATTCGCTGCTGGGGATCCGCAAGGAATTTAATAGAACCAACTCTGAAAACCCCCTCTTCCGGAACCGCACCGGGATGCCGTACCGTAAAGATATAGACCCGGTGTTCCCCCCGTTTTTCCAGTTCAGCTTTGAGGGTACGAATCACCGTCACCACCCCGTTGACCGAAGGGACATAGCAGTCGGTAAATATGCCGATATTCATACCGGTATTTATAGCGCATACCGGCGGGTAAAAGTAAGGGGTTTAACCGCGGGCCTTGTTGTTCTGATCTTTCCCGGCATACATGGTATCATCTACTGCACCCGCCAGTCCAAGTCCCAGCCGGTCTCGCCGCCGCCCAGAAGCCGGGCCAGTACCGGCAGGGCCGCTTCCAGTTCCGGCTTCAGCGTCCAGGGCGGATTGTAGAGCGCCAGGCCGCTGCCGTACAAGCCGGGGCTCCCCACCGGGGCTGTGTGCAATTCAACCCGGCATCTGTTTCCCCCGTTAAGCGCCATCAGGATTTCTCCCAGGCCGCCGTCATCACCCGTCCTGCGGCGGCTCCCCGGTGCGCCGGGCCCCAGCAGAGGATACCAGACGAGGTAGACCCCCGCCGGAAAGCGCCGCAGGGCCTCCTCCAGGGCCGCAGGGAGGGCCTGGTACTCCGCCGCATCCTCGTAGGCCGGGTCGATAAGGACCAGGGCCCGGCGGCATAGAGGAGGCAGCAGCGACTTGAGGCCGGTAAGCCCGTCCTCATGCCGCAGACTGAAACGCCGGTCCCCGCCAAGAGCCCCTTCCAGGGCGGCAAAGTCCGCCGGGTGCAGCTCGAAGCAGGCCCCCCGGTCGCCCGCTCGCAGCAGCTTTGCCGCGATAGCGGGGGAACCCGGGTAGCGGCAGGGCAGCGACCCGTCTAGCGACCCGTCTAGCGGCCCGTCTAGCGGCATACCGCAGAGCGATCCATAGCGGCGGAGCAGAGAAGGGGCCTCCGGACCCAGTCCGCCAAGCCGCCCGATACCCCGTTCCCAGCCCCGGCTTCCCGTTCCGGTATCCAGGGGATACCAGCCCGCCCCGGCATGCGTATCAATATAGAGAAAGGGCTTGTCCTTCCCCCGGAGATACTCCAGGCAAAAAACGAGGACGCTGTGTTTGAACACATCAGCGGCGCTCCCCGCGTGGAAGCCGTGGCGGTAACTGAGCATTCCCCAAGCATAAGGTAAAGCGCTTCCCTAGTCCAGGGAGCGCTTTTTCCGGGCCTTGATAGCCGCCATGCTTGAGTCGATGGTCCCCTTGGGAATCCCCAGAACCTGGGCAACCTGACGATTACTGGCCCCGGTACGGATCCGGCAGAGCCGCCGCTGCATAGAATGGAGCCGGTTTCTGCCCCGGGCCAGCCGTTCCTCCAGGACCGTATACCGGGACGAACCCGGCGAGAATACCGCCAGCCGCTTTTCAAAGGTCATACAGCGATAATACTGGCTGTGTATCCGGTCCCGCAGCTCCTGGATTTTTTCGTCCCGCCCGGCTCTGAGGACCCGCATCTCTTCAATGAGCTTCCACAGGAAATCCTGGTCCATACCCATAGCCGGCGCCGCCCGGGAGAGAAAATCCTCGGACACATAATAGTAGGACTTAAGAAGCAGTATCAGGGTCTGCCGGGGATTGTTGACCGGTCTAAAGGGCCCGGGCTTATCATCCAGATAGGATGGTTCCCGGTTCATGATCGTATCCTGAGAGACCGCGTCCCAATAGGTACTCTCCGCCGTATGATGTTCGCGTTGTACCCGGTGGTATTCACGGGCGGACATCCGGGCGACCGAAAGTATGTAGAGGTCAAAGGAAACCCCCGAATACCGGTACCTGTCTATCCCCCGGCCGATGCGGAAATAGAACCAGCACAAAAAATCCAGGTAATCCCCGGACCCCCAGCGGCGCTCATAGAAAGGCCGGACCTTCTTCCTGAGGAATTCAAAGATGATCCCCTCCAGCTTCCGCTTGTCAATTTTTTTCTGATAGTAGTCCTGTAAATACGCATCGAGAAATTGGTCGTCTTGCATTATTCAAAAACCCCTTCTAAAAAGTATATATGAATAAGGTAGCGACCCCGCTGTTTTGCTTCAATGAAGCGTGACCAATGTCATGTATTTTTAAAATTTTTCCAAAAACTGCCCGCTAAAGGCCGTGAGCAGCCGGTTTTCCAGTTCTTCGATACTGCCATCGGCGGAGAATCCTGCGGCGTTCCGGTGCCCCCCGCCTTCAAAAGCCGCCGCAATAGCCGCCACATCTATCGTGTCCCGGCTGCGGAGCCCCACGGTACAGTGACCGGGACGTTCCTCCCGGATTACCGCCATAGCCTCGACCCCCCGGACCGATTGCAGCAACTGATACAAGGTATCGGAATCCCGCCCCTCCAGACCGAAAAGTTGGGTCTCCTCGTACTGTTCCGATGAAATGATAAGTCTGCCGCCGTAACAGGGTTTTGCCCGGGAGAGAATCCGCCCCAAAAGAAGCCGGGACTCAAAATTCTTACCGCCGTAGATCGCCTGGTAGGCCCCCTTGGGGTTCGCCCCGGCCCGTACCAGGCTTGCCGCGCAGCTAAAGGTCTCCGCGCTCCCCGGACCGGCATGACGGAAAAATCCCGTATCGGTACAGAGCCCGAAAAAGAGGAGCTCCGCCTCCTCCCTGGTGGGGCTCAAGCCCAGAGCTTCGATCAGCGCATGGATCATAAAGGTAACCGAGGGCGCCCTCCCATCCACATAGAGCACTGTATCATCCCGCTCGGGTTTCCGCGCCTCGTGATGGTCGATTACCGCCAGAGGCAGCCCCCCCAGCGACTCTTCCAAGTCTCCCGTACGGTCGATAGCCGTACAGTCCAGTACCAGAACCCGGCTCCCTTGCCGGGCCCCTTCATCAATCCGGCCGCTAAAACGCTCCCTATAGGGCAGGATTTCCGTCCGCTTGAAGGGACCGGCGGAACAAGGAAGCGCCTCTTTCCCCAGCCGCCGGAGCAGGGATACGAGGGCAAGCTGGCTCCCCACACAATCACCATCGGGCTCCTTGTGGCCGGCGACGAGAAACTTTTCCCCACCCTGGATAAACTCAAGCAGTTCCTGAGGGACTTTCATCATCATTAGAATTCCAGGCTGATGGATTCAACCCCGGCAAAGTAACTGCCCAGATCCAGGCCCGGGCGAACGCTGCCCCAGGTTATATGGCGCCGGTCCCGGCGCAGGTAAAGGCGGACCTTGGCGAATTCGCCGTTCTTGTAGTAGATATCCAGATGGGGCCACATAGCGCCGGACTTGAGGTATACGATTTCTCCCCGGCCGTTGCTCAGCTCGTAGAACCATGCCATAGGGATGTAGACATTGACCAGCTTGTTGAGACCTTGCTGGTAGCTTACCACATAGCCTTCATCGCAGGGATAGACCTTCTCAATCCCCACCGACCTATAGTAGTACTCTGATTCGGTAACCTGGGGAATGTTCTTTGACTGGGCCAGTGCGGGCAAGGCTGCGGTAAGAGCCATACCAAGGGCAAGGGTATAACGGAATTTCATAATAATCCTCCTCGAGATTCCTGCTGCTGCTGCTAATCTACTGAATTATCGGCATGAAGGCGCCTTAAATTTATCGAAAACCGCTGAGGTATTTTCAATTTTTTGAAAAACTTTTACCCAAACCCTCAAGAAATCACGGGGTCCCTCCGATATAAAAAATGTCGGGTATATAGTTCCCCTCCCAAATCACTATATATCCGGCATGCCTCAAGGGCAGGGCCGTTCTGCGGGAAACCGCAGGCGGCCTTTTTTTATTGTTAGCGAAGGGTTTAATACCCCGCCCTTTAGGGCGAGGTTGTTGATCCGCAAAAAATTTTCCAAAAAGGCGAAAAAACCACTTGACAGATTTAACCCCGCCGTGGTATCATCCCGTTATGTTCCTGCCTGTGAACCAGTTGAATCTTCCCAATAGCCTCCCTGGCCGCCGAAATCCGGCGAAGCCGG
>JAITON010000229.1 GCA_031289935.1 Treponema sp. | reverse complement strand
TATGTTGATGCTGTCTGAACCCCTGGGCAGGGCCCTGGAGGCTGCCGGGGCGCGGAACCGTTTCACCGGCAGGGAAAAAGCCCCCGGCAAGGTGGTGTACCTTTCCCCTTCGGGGCGGCCCTTTGACCAGGAATTGGCCGGGGAGCTGGCGGCGGAAGAGGAGCTGATCCTTTTGTGCGGCCGCTATGAGGGCATAGACCAGCGTATCATCGACGCGTATGCCGATGATGAAATTTCCGTGGGGGATTACGTGCTTTCTTCCGGCGAGGTGGCCGCTCTGGTCCTGATCGACGCTACCTACCGCCTGGCGGATTCGGTGATTACCCCCGAATCTCTGGAGGAAGAGAGCTTTTCGGGGGGGTTGCTGGAGTATCCCCAGTATACACGGCCCGAAATATATGATATTATGCAGGTGCCCGAGATTTTGCTTTCGGGGCATCATGTAAATATCCGGCGCTGGCGCCGGAAAAAGCAGGTGGAAAAGACCCTGGCCCTACGGCCGGATCTGATCCAGCAAGGGGAGGCCCAGGGGCTCTTTGATGCGGAAACCTGCAAACTGATAGAAGAACTGAGGGGGTATGATGAACGAGATTAAGGCCATTGAGGCCGCCCAGATGAAGACGGAACTGGACCAGTTCAAGGTGGGAGACACCGTTAAGGTCCACTTTAAGATCGTGGAAGGTAAGAATGAGCGGATCCAGATCTACGAGGGCCTGGTCATTGCTATGAAGAATTCCGGGGTGGGCAAGACCTTTACGGTACGGAAGAACTCCTATGGTGTGGGGGTCGAGCGGATATTCCCCCTGCACTCTCCCCGGATCGTTAAGGTGGAACTGTCCCGGCCCGGTAGGGTCCGCAGGGCCAAGCTCTACTATATTCGGGACAAGATCGGCAAGGCCGCGAAAATCAAGGAACTGATCACCCGCAAGCATCCGGCGGTACCGGCTAAAGCTGTAGCCGCCCCGGCCCAGGCCGCCACAGAATAGGCCGTCTATTCCCGGTATTTTACCCGTCTATTCCAATCTAACACCCCGACCGGAGCAGCCCCGGACCGGGGTTGTTTTTGTGGGGCCTGGTCCTGCGGCGGCTCCCGGCGCAGATCCTGTGTCTGTTACCGGCGCCGGGCCGGACCCGGCGGACTTCGGTCTGCCCAGAGATGGGCTATCGGCGGCAATTATCTCCTCGGCAAAATACTTTTTTCTGACCCTGGACCCCGCGCTTTTGCGGCAGATCAGGCAGACGGTCCTCGCCCTGGGCCGGGGGGAAGACCGGGAGGCCCTTGCACTGGCGGCAGCCGCCGCAGCGGCCAAGGGAACGGAGCTCGATGGCGAGGCCCTGGAGGACTATGCCGCAGCCATCGACCCTGGGAAACGGCCTGGGGAGGAAGACGCCAGGGACCGTGACCGCAGCCGCTCAGAGGACGGTTCTGGGGATCGGCGCCATGGTGAGGACCACCGGGAAAGTCCGGGAGAGGCTCCTGGAGATCTTACGGGCCAGGGGCTCCGGGATATGGCCCGGCAAATCGACCGGGAAGGGTCCCTGACCGGCCTTTTGAACGGGCTTCCGGGTAAGAATGGGGAATACTGGCTGGTCTATCCTTTCAGGTTTAGCTCGGCAGGGAAGGAGTTCCGGGTATCGGTACGACTAAGCCTGCGGGGGGAACGGGTAAGCCGCTTGGCGGTGGACATTCTGGCGGAAAAGCGGCGCTGGCTCTTTAACCTGGATAGTCCCGGCGGCCCGGCGGCCAAGGCCGGTATCTCCCTATACCCGCCTCCTTCGAAACGGCGGGCGGCGAAGATACTGCGGGAGGCCGGGGAGCTCCTGGGGGAATTTGGCGGACCGGTAAGCCTTATGGGGCAGGGGTTACTATGATGAAGGGAAAGACTGCATCGGCCCTGGGTTACGATCCTGGCGACGGGGTCCCCCGGCTGCTTGCTACGGGACGGGACAAGGCGGCGGAGCGGATTATTGAGACGGCCCGGGAGGCGGGGGTGCCGGTGGTGGAAAACGATACTCTGGCCTTGGCCCTGGGTTCGGGACTACGGCCCGGAGACCGTATACCGCCCCGTTGCTGGGCGGCGGCGGCGAAGATCCTGGCCTTTGTCTTTGCCCAGGAGGCCGGCCGGTGAAGGAGGATACCAGGGCCGGAAAACCTTCGGAACGCTTCCGGGCGGGAAGAGCCGGGGAGGATGAGGCTGTCGCCTGGCTGGAACAGGCGGGCCTGGCAATTATCGCCCGGAATTTTCGGAGCAGGATCGGGGAGGTGGATATCATCGCACGGGAGGGGGAAACCATCGTCTTTGTCGAGGTAAAGCGCTGGTCGGCTTTTGGAGCCGAGGCCTTGGACCAGGGGATTGACGGGCGGAAACAGCGCCGGATCATAGAAACTGCTAAGTATTTTCTCGCGGCTCATCGAGAATATAATAGTATGGCAGTCCGATTTGACGTTATCTTCATCAACCACGGTGCGCTCAGCCACATTCCTTCGGCCTTTGGGGAGTTCCTATGAAGACGGATATTCCCTCTGGAGAGATTCAGCCGGTAGAGTCTTCCCGGGTTGAACTTTTGCGGGAAAAGATTCATAATCAGGATTATCTTGATGGGGCGGTCCAGCGGATTGCTCAGGTCCTGATTGATGAGATTTTTGATTCCAGGGGAGTGGTGGTTCATGAACAGCGGAAGATCCGGTAACAGCCGGGTAAACTGGAAAAAGCCCGGCGACGGCCGGGGCAATAACCGGGACTCTTCCCATGGACGGGAACGGCAGCCACATGATGCTGAAGAGCGTTCAGTCCGGCGGGGAGGCAGGAAGAAGGGTAAGACCAAGTCTGAGTACCGGGGAGAGCTTGCCCCCCGGCAGTCCTCCATGAACCGGCCCCAGGATCTGGTCCGTCCCCGCTGGCAGCCGGTCAAGTTGCCCGGTGAGCTCCTGCCTTCGCCGGCTTGTCCCCTCTGCGGCCAGTCTATCGGAGATATTGCTGCGGCCCTGACGGATAAAGATACCGGTGTGCCGGTCCATTTTGACTGTATCATCGCGAGAATCGCCGAGAACGAGAGCCTGGAACGAGGGGACGCGGTGGCCTATATCGGCGGCGGGCGTTTCGGTGTGGTCCATTTTCCATCAGCCCAGGACAGCAAGAATTTCAAAATCAAAAAGACCCTGGAATGGGAAAACAAGGAACAACGGTCCGAATGGCGGCAGAAAGTGGCGGATCATTTTTCAGTTACCTAAGGAAACATTGAAAAACGCCATCAAGAGTGCACTAACTGCGGTGACCAATTTAATGCTATTTTAATTTGTTCGACTCAAGCGGGGGAAACGATGTTTGGTATAATCGGCGCTATGGAAGATGAGTTAGGGCTCCTCAAAGATGCTATGCAGGGGAGTAGAGTCGAACAATCCGGGAATTTTGAGTTTGTCCTGGGGACGCTGGCGGGAAAGCCTGTGGTGTTGTTGCGTTGCGGTATCGGCAAGGTGAACGCTGCAGTGGGTTGCGCTCTGTTGATTGAACGCTATCATCCGGCAATGGTGATTAACACGGGCTCTGCCGGGGGGATTGACTCCTCCCTGCACGTTGGGGACGCGATTGTTTCCGAGGGGCTCATGCAATACGATGTGGATGTAACGGGCTTCGGTTATGCGCCGGGGCAGATACCGAAGATGCCCCTGATCTTTCCCGTCCCGGCAGGCCTGGTGGAGCAAGGCGAGCGGGCGGTGGATGAGCTCAAACTGGAGGGGCGTTTGCCGGCTGGTTTTAGCCATCGCCGGGGGATCATTGGTTCGGGGGATATCTTTATGGACAACGAGGAGCGGATCGCGGCCCTGCGCAGGCAATTTCCCCAGATTCGGGCGGTGGAGATGGAGGGGGCCGCCATCGCCCAGTGCTGCTATATCCTAGGGACGCCTTTTCTGATTATCCGGGCTCTATCAGATATCGCCGGGACCGAATCGCCGGTGAAATCCGAGGAATTCCTCCCCCTGGCCTCGAAACATTCGGCGGAGATTGTCATGCGGATTGTTAGAAACATCGATTAAGGAGTATATGATGGAAAAGATTGCCAGTTTTCAGATTGATCACCTGCGCCTAAAACCGGGGCTCTATGTGTCCCGAATAGACAAATTCGGGGAAACGGTCCTTACGACCTTTGACCTGCGCTTTAAGGAGCCGAACCAGGAGCCCGTGATGGACCAGCCGACCCTGCATACCTTGGAGCATTTGGGGGCCACCTTTCTCCGCTCCCACAAGGACTGGGCGTCCCGAACGGTCTACTTTGGCCCTATGGGCTGCCGCACCGGCTTCTACGCCATTTTTGAGGGGAAGCTGGACTCGGCATTGGTCCTGCCCCTGATCCGGGAGATGCTGGCCTGGATGGCGGCCTTTGAGGGGCCCATCCCTGGGGCGGCCCCGGCGGAGTGCGGCAACTGGCAGGAACAGAACCTGGACATGGCCAAATGGGAGGCCCGCCGTTATGCTGCGGTGCTCAGGGATGCAGGTCCGGAGCGGCTCAGCTACCCCGCATAATCGGCTAAACTTGACCCACAATGTGGATGGAGCAATCGGGGTTTCAAACAAAATGATTCCTACACAAGGAGCCACGGAGCTTGGAGCGTGGAAGCCGGCTCTCTAAGAGTCGAAGTTGACTCTTAGAGAGTGGAAGCCGGCTCTCTAAGAGTCGAAGTTGACTCTCCGAGAGTCGAAGTTGACTCTCCGAGAGTGGAAGCCGGCTCTTTAAGAGTCGAAGTTGACTCTCCGAGAGTCGAAGCCGGCTCTCTAAGAGTCGAAGTTGACTCTCGGAGAGTCGAAGCCGACTCTCCGAGAGTCGAAGCCGACTCTCTGAAAGCCGATATCGAAGCAAATAACTTCGCCCGTATGTTTTTGCTTAAAAATTGTGGGTCAAGTTTAGCCCTTGGGGCGCTTAGTTGCTGGGGGTGTGGGGGATGTGTTCCCCCACAAACGCAAAGATTTCAAGGAGAAATCTTCAATACCCCGGAGCTTGCTTCGGGGATTCTTTATTACCAACGCCGTTTAGAACCGTATTGACCGTATATCACTTTCGTTTCGTTTCAAAGTGCAATCACAAAACAGCAAATAATACTCGGGTAACACCTTAATGAAATATCAATGCCTATCACTCTTTATCAACACAATAATATAAACACAAAAACAACAAAAACCGCATGCCGCAGACCAATTCAAAAACCCCTCTAAATTGCACGAGAAGGCACCTAAATTGCGTCAAAACGCCTTTAATGCAATGTTAATCATTTTACACAAAACCCCCTCTCAAAAGCCCGCTATTCGCGTCTTTCAGTTTTGATTACAAACACGCCGCTACTCACTCCCGCAAAGAAGCGACCGCGCAGAGGGTGAACCCATCGGCTACGATGCCCTACACCCCTAAAAAAAGTTTAGAACAAAA
>JAITON010000208.1 GCA_031289935.1 Treponema sp. | reverse complement strand
AAGCTGAAATGGAATTTGAAATTGATGGAGACACTCTGAGCATAGAGATAATGGGCTACACCATGGAATTTGAGAGGGTACAATCAACAACCTCGCCCTGAAGGACGAGGTATGTTGTTTATGATCCTCCTGTCCGATATAACCAGGCTTATCTCCGGGTCCCGATCAGGCTTGGATCGGGGTCCGGAGCAGGCTTGGATCGGGGTCCCGATTAGGCTTGGATCGGGGTCCCGATTAGGCTTGGATCGGGGTCCCGATTAGGCTTGGATCGGGGTCCCGATCAGGCTTGAATCGGGGCGCCGATCAGGCTCAGGAGCGTTTAGGGGGCGTGGCAATCCGCCCGGCGGATTGCAAGGAGTACGAGCCGGTTCCCAAATCCCCGGCGAGCTGCCCGCAGGCGCCGCCTATACGGGAGCCTTTCCGGCGCCGCATCGTGGCCTTGATTCCCCGCCGGGCAAGCTCCCCGGTAAAGGCCGCCAGTTCCCCGCTGCCGGGGCTCCGCAGGGGCGCGCGTTCAAAGCTCAGCCCTTCTACGGCGTTCCAGGGGATCAGATTCACCACCGTTTCCAGGCCCCGGACAAAGTCCTCCAGGGCCTCGGCGTCCGCCTTTCGCGTGTTGATACCCTCCAGGAGTACCATTTCCAGGGTAATGCGCCGGCCTTCCCGGGCCTGGTAATAGCGCAGGGCCTTCTTCAGTTCGGTTAAAGGATGGGCAGCGCTTACCGGCATAAGCCGCCTCCGCAGGGCTTCGTCCGCCGTGGTCAGCGACAAAGCAAGCCCTACCCGGGGGCCGTGCTCCGCCAGGTCCCGGATACCTTCGGCCATGCCGCAGGTAGAGATCGTGATGTGCCGCTTTGAGATGCCGCAACCCCCCGGGCTGGTCAGCACCGCCAGGGCCTGCCGCAGTTCCCCCAGATTGAGGAGCGGCTCCCCCATGCCCATGACCACGATGCGGGATATGTCCCGTGGAGCATCCCCCGGCCCGTCCCGCAGGCGCAGAAACTGTTCCACGATTTCGGCGGCTTCCAGGTTGCGGCGGAAGCCCAGGGAACCGGTCTTGCAGAAGACGCAGCCCATGGGACAGCCCGCCTGGCTGGACAGGCAGGCCGTCTTCCGGCCTGCGCCGTCGCTCAGCAGTACCGCCTCGATCCCCAGGCCGTCCCGGAGCCGGAGTGTGAGTTTCTCGGTTTCATCACCCGGTTCGCGGAGCCGGGCGGCCGCTTCGACGGAGCTCAGGCTGAAACGCTCCCCCAGCGCAGCCCGGAGTTCCCGGGGCAGATCGGTCATGGCTTCAAAGGAACGGGCCCCCCGGCTTATCCAGCGGAAGATTTGGGCGGCCCGGTACGGGGGCAGGGGAGCCGGCCCGGAGGACGGTCCCAGGAGTTCCTCCAGTTCCGCCTGAGTACGGCCGGTTAAGACATCCATCAAAAGGCTTTGAGCTTGTCCAGAAACTCCGACACCAGAGAATTGCGGGCGCCTATGCGTTGAAATTCCGCCAGGGCGTCGAGGGCCTGCGTTTTTTCGCCGCTCCTGACCAGGCAGTCCGCCAGCTCAATGCAGAACCGGTAGTTCCGCGGGTCCTGCTGCATGAGCCGCTTTAAGGAGTTGATGGCCTCGCCGTACCTGCCCTGGGCCTTGGACACGATGGCCAGCCCCAGGACCGCATAGGTGTCGAACTCAATATTGAGGGCCTGGCGGTAATAGTCCCCGGCCTTGTCGTATTCCCCCATGTTCCGGTACGCGTCTCCGGCCCGGGTCAGAATCACCTTGTTCCTGGGGTCCTGGTCCAGGATACGGTTCCAATATTCCAGGGACCGGTGCTGCTGATCCATACCCCGGTAACAGTCCGCCATACCGAAGAGGGCGTAGAAGTTCCCCGGCTCCAGTTCCAGGGCCTTTTCAAAGTAGGGCACCCCTTCCTTAAAAGTCCTGAGCTTCCGGTGACAGTTCCCGATGGAGGTGAGCACCCGGATATCCACCTCCTGATCGTTCATGGCAAACACCTTCCCCCAATAGGACAGGGCGACCCGGTACTCCTTAAAATCGTAGTGCAGGTGCCCCAGACCGATGAGGGCATAGTGATTCTCGGGTTCCATTTCCAGGACCTTGAGGTACAGTGATTTTGATCGCTTAAAGTCCCGGGTCTTCCGGTATGCATCGGCCACCCGGGTCAGGACCGTGATATTCTGGTCGTCATGCTGTAGATACTGTTCCCAAATCTCAATGGCCCGGTAGTACTGGTTCAGGGCCTTGAAACTGTCCGCCAGACCGAAGAGGGCATAATTGTTCTCCGGGTTGAAGCCCAGGCAGCGTTTGTAATAGTCCACCGCTTCCTTAAAGTTCCCCTGTTTCCGGGCTGCGTCCCCCAAGCCCACCAGGGCATAATTGTTGCCCTCGTCTTCCACCAGAATCTGGCTGAAGCAGTCCGCCGCTTCCGCCATCTTGTTCTCCTTGAGCAGTTGGTAGCCCTTCTTGGAGAGATCAGATATCCACTCGTCTGCGGGATGCTCTTCCCCATCGGGGTTCTGCCCGTTGATTTCGACCTCCAGGACCTCCAGGGCCGTAGGGGTTTCCGTTTCCGGTTGCACCGTCATTGCATCACTCATGGGTCTCTCCCGTATCTTCGTGGATTAGATTTTGTATTTGCATGGCCATTTGTTCGATAATTTGATCCGCCCGCTTCCGGTCCGGGGCGAGCCAGTACATCCGGAGGGCGTCCAGTACCCGGCCCTGGGACTTGTAGCTGTCCCCAATCCGAACCAGCCCGTCGGAATAGCCGGTAGTAAGGAAGATCCGCCGGGCCTCTTCGATTTTCCCGGTATTGTAGAACTCGTTCCCCCGCCGGTTCAGGGCCGCCTTCTGGGACCCATCCATCGCCGTTTTTGAGCTGGTCTTGATAAAGTCTTTCTCACCTTCAAAGCGGCTGAACAAATTTTGATAATTCATATTCTGTCCTTCTGATAATATATATAACGAGACTAAAAAAATCAACAACGAGGGATGCGCTGATGCACTTGACGCCGGCATATATGCCGTGGCATGTATACCAGCCTGGTGCGAAGCCTGGCGCCAAACCATGTTGCATAAATCAGTGCTTCCCTAGGGGTTTTCGAAAGAAATCAACCACAGAGCGTCCGTAGCGCCGGGATTCCTCCAGAATCAGCGTTGCAGGACATTCCAGCCCTTCTTCCCGGGGCCGGTGGAAGAGGAGCCGGGACTCTCCCGCCAAAAGGGGCGATGCGGCGATATTTGCCAGGAGCTCCCCCTTGTACTTGTAGGGAAAGGGGGGGTCGCAAAAGACCAGACTAAAGCTCCGTCTCGCCCGTCTAATGTAAAGCTCCGCCGCCATAAAACGGCAGGAGATCCCCCCCGGCGCCAGAGCCGCATTTTCCAGCAGGACCTTCCGTTTGAGCCGGTCCGCTTCCACCACTTCCACCGGCGAGGCTCCCCGGGAAGCCGCCTCCAGGGCAATGATTCCGGAGCCCGAGAAGAGGTCCAGAAAGGAACTCCCCGTGAGATCCCCCAGGACGGCAAAGACCGATTCCCGCATCCGGTCCATGGCGGGCCTGATTATTCCCGGAGGGACGGCTACCTTCCGGCCCCCCAAAACACCGCCGGTTATCCGCATGGGAACTTACACAAGGCCATTAAGGAGTTCTGCCAGTTCCCGGGAACTAACCACCGGTTCGGGCACTGAACGGCCCGCCATTTCCCGGGTCAGAGCCGCCAGGCGCTTCCGCCGTTCCCCGGAACGCTGGAGCAGCCCGGCGATTTTCTCCTCCATCACCGGGAATTTAAGGGCCGACAGGGTATTTTCCCCGTTCTGGACCGCCGTCAGGAGCCCCACAAAACTAGCCTCGGTCTCCGCCAGATTGTGGAACTGAGCCTCCCGGTCAATATACCGGGTATTACCTTCCAGGAGTTCTAGAAGCCTTGCCAGGCTCCGGTCAATGAACACCGTATCGTCCAGGGTCGCCATGAGGAAGAAGTCCGGGTCTGCATCCAAAAGGAGCATATCCCGGATCATGCGTATCCGGGTATTGATAATGAAGATATTGTCCTCAAAATTGATATGTTTATCCATAATTCTCTTAGTTCTACTATCGGCGGCCCTTGACAAAAATCTGAATCTTTGCTAGGCTCACTATACGGAAACAGTGTTTCCGAACCTCTTTGTCCGCCTCTTGGGGCGGGCCAAGGTTATCATCATAATATTGATAGATGATAATAAACGTCCGTAAGGAGGATCTATGCGTCGGTATGAATTAATGGTGGTCTATCCCCTGGAAGAAGACCAGTATCAGGCAGGCCGTGAACAGATTGCGGCGGATCTCGCGGCTCAGGGGGTCGAGATCGTTAAGGCCGAAGATCCCGTGGACCGGGACCTGGCCTACGAGGTCAAGAAGCGGCGGAGAGCCCGGTACATGCTCTATATCCTCAGGGCCGATCCCGCAAAAATCACCGTATTGGACCGGGTCTTTAAGCTCAACGCCAATATCCTCAAGTATCTTTTCGTCAGGGTCGACGAATAGGAGGGGGCCATGGCAGATATCAATCATGTAGTGCTGGTGGGCCGCCTTACCCGGGACGCAGAGCTCAAGTATACCGCCGGGGGCCAGGCGGTGTGCAAATTTTCTGTGGCTGTGAACCGCCGCCGCAAGAACGGTGATCAATGGGAGGATGAGCCCAATTTTTTTGACGTGGTCCTCTGGGGCCGTCAGGGAGAGACTCTGACCCAGTACCTGGTCAAGGGTAAACTCATCGGGGTGGAGGGGGAACTCCGCCAGGACCGCTGGGCCCAGGATGGACAGAACCGCTCCAGGGTGGAAATTGTGGCCTCAAACCTGCAGCTTCTGGGCGGCGGTCCGGGTTCAGGTTCAGGCGGCGCATCCGGGGGCGCTCCCTTTGGACAGAGCGGCGCTTCCTACGGCAATGCACCGGGCGGTACGACGAACGATCCGGGCAGCGTCCCTGGAGACCGGCCTTCACCGGCGGGCGACGACGGCTTTGCCGATGATATTCCGTTTTAATCAATCTATAAGGAGTAATTATGTCTGACGAACGATATATGGAAAACGAGCGCGGGCCCCGGGACCGGGGTATGGACGGGGGGCAGGACGGCCGGGAAGGTGATGACCGCCGGAGCGGTAAGGGAAAGGTCTTCTTCAAAAAGAAGGTTTGCAAATTCTGTACCCAGAAGCTCAAGATAGACTATAAGGATGCGGATACGCTCCGGCGTTTTATCACTGAGCGGGGGAAGATTCTGCCCCGGCGTATCACTGGCACCTGCGCCAAGCATCAGCGGGCCCTGGCCCTAACCATCAAACGGGCCCGGATCCTGGCCCTGTTACCCTTCGTGGCGGAATAGGCCGGTAGGCCCCAACGGATGAGTACGGAGAACTTGGCCCTAAGCCCAGTGCTAGGCCCTTCCCCAATCCCGGCCCTTATCGGGGGGATTCTTACGGCAGGGCTTATTCGGACCGGCTTTGGGAGCTTTTTCTTTCTCCTGCCCCTGGGCATCGTGGTTTCTGGATGGAACAGCAGGACCGGCTGGCTCTGTTGTCTTACCACAGCCCTCGGGAATCTCTTCCTCTCCCTTTCGCTTGCCTGGGGTGCCGGGGTTGCTCCCCTGGCCCTGGTCTACGATTTTGCCTACTTTAACCTAATGATAGCCGGCTTTACCTGGGTACTTACACCGGTTGGGACTGTTGCAGAGCCGGGGCGGAAAAATCCTCTGCGGAATCTCCCCGGCGTCTGGCGCCTTTCCATTGCCGCTATGCTGGGGGCCGCCTTGGTGTTGCTAGGCTTCTCTATGGACGGTGGCCTTGTGGCTGATCTGTTCGGGGCCGAGGTGGAGATGGTCGCAGCACTCTATAGTTCTATGGATCAGCCAGCACCGGCCCTGACCGCAGAAGCTATCACTCGGACTCTGGAGGCCGTTATGTACCGGGGCGGGGTGCTTGTCTCTTTGATGGCTCTTTTCTATGGCTTCCTGCGGCTTTCCCAATTTATCGCCCGGCTGGCCCGGCGCCGAAACCGGGACCCGGGATTGGCGGCCTTCCGAGTGGATGCCTGGGTCATCTGGCCCCTCTCACTTTCCATTGCGGCCCTTGTCCTGGGGCTGAGTCTGGGCATTGATCCCCTGGAAATAGGGGCCTGGAACGTTCTGGTTCTTTGCGTTATCCTCTATCTGGCCCAGGGTTGGGGTATTGTCAGCTCGTTTTTCTCCCGGCCCGTGTCCCGGTCGGCGGTTTCGCCGGGCTTAAGGCTTCTCCTGAATGTCATCTTTGTGATACTATTGTTCAGCCCGGGAATCAACGCGATCCTTCTGGGGGCTCTGGCTCTTCTGGGGGTCGCTGAAAATTGGCTGCCCCTTCGGGGACAGCCAACGAAGCGTGCCGATTAGCGCCAAGTTAATCGGGCCTCCCTAACCGTCCTCTACTCCGGGGATGGATAAACGGTTTTCCGTATGGAGAATCGATCTTGTACGGACATCTATAAGGATGTCAAAGGAGCTTGATTATGAAAGTAATATTGAACAAGGACCTCTCACCCCTGGGGGAAGAAGGGGATGTCAAGGACGTAGCCAAGGGATATTTCCGTAACTATCTCTACCCCCGGGGCATCGCCGTCCCCTATAATGAAGAGACCGTCAGGATTTTCGAGTCTCGAAAGGACGAGATTGAGGCCCGGAAGGTTGAAAAACGGAAGGACGCCGCAGGGTTTAGAGAAAAACTTGAGGCCCTGGAACTGTCCCTGACCATGCCCGCCGGCCCCAACGGCAAGCTCTACGGTGCCGTAACCGCCCAGACCGTGGCGGAGGAGCTCTCCAAGCAGGGCTATCCCACGGAACGGAAGCGGGTGGAACTCCCGGGGAACAGCTTCAAGAGCGTGGGCAAGTACAAGATTACGGTAAAACTCTACGAGGGCGCCGCCGCAGAGATAACTCTCACGGTGCTGGCCCAGGAGATTAAGACCGAGACCAAGCCCGCCGCCACAGTCCGCCGCGGAAAGCTGCGGCCCGCCGTTGCCGAGGAAGTCGCCGTCCAGGAGAGCGTCCCCAGCGAGACTCCCATAACGGAGAGCCCTGCGATGGAATCTTCTGTAGAGGAGCCCGTTCCGGTGGATATAGAGACTCCCGTAGCGGAGACTCCCGCCGAATAGACTCGATAGCATGGCCGCACCGGGACTCAAAGACAGGATTCCTCCCCACAACGACGAGGCGGAGAAGGCCACGCTGGGGGCCTTGCTCTTGGATGCCGATGCGGTTAACACGGTTTCCTATTTACGGCCCGATTATTTTTACTCCAACGCGAACCGCCGGGTCTTCGAGGCCGTTCAGAATCTTTCTGGCGCAAGCCGGCGGGCGGATATCATCACCGTTGTGGAGGAGCTTCGCCGGACCGGGGAACTGGACGCTGCCGGAGGGCCCGCCTATGTGGCCTCCCTGACCAATGTGGTACCCACGGCCGCCAACGTGGACTACTACGCCGGGATTGTGCTGGACGGCTTTATCCGGCGCGCCCTTATCCGGGTTTCCCAGCAGGCTACCGCTGACGCCTTTGACGAGTCCCGGGACTCCCGGACCCTCCTGGACGAGACCCAGCAGAAGATTTTTGAACTTACCGATTCCCGGCAGCCCATGAGTTTCAAGACCCTCGAGGAGATTGTCCCTGATGTCTATAAAAAAATCGAAGCCCGGCTCAAGAACAAGGGAGCCTACACGGGAGTTCCCTCGGGATTCGACGATCTGGACCAGATGACCTCGGGCTTCCAGCCCTCGGAACTCGTCATTCTTGGCGCCCGGCCCTCCGTCGGAAAGACCGCACTGGCCTTGTCCATGGCCTCGAATATGGCGGTTCATCAGAACAGGCCTGTGGCCTTTTTTTCCCTGGAAATGTCCGCCCAGACCCTGGTGGAACGGCTTATCTCCGGGGAAGCTAACATGGATTCCCAAGCCATCAAAACCGGATACTTCAAGGCCAGCGAGCTCAACAAGATTCTGGACGCCGCAGGAAGGCTCTACGAAGCGCCCCTCTATATTGAGGATCTGTCCAATATGAAGCTTCTGGACCTCCGGTCCCAGGCCCGGCGGATCCGGTCCCAGAAAAAGGTGGAAATCATCTTTATTGATTATCTGGGCCTGATTAGTTCGGAACATTACCAGCTTCCCCGTTACGAACAGATGGCCGAAGTTTCCCGGTCTCTCAAGAGCCTAGCCCGGGAGCTTGATGTCCCAATTGTCGCCCTCTGCCAGGTGGGCCGGGACGTGGAAAAGCGCAGGGAACGGCCCAATCTGGCGGATATCCGGGATACCGGCTCCATCGAACAGGATGCGGATGTGGTGATGTTCCTCCACCGGAAACGGGAATCCGATAAAAAGGCGGACGATGCGTCCAGGCAGGATGCCGAGGGAAAGGAGACCAGCCTTATCCTTGCCAAGCAGCGGAACGGCCCGGTGGGGACGGTGGATCTGATGTTCAAGTCGGCGTACG
>JAITON010000197.1 GCA_031289935.1 Treponema sp. | reverse complement strand
TGTAGCCCTTGAGGGGCAGGATGCGCTCGTGGATGGCATCAATGATCCAGTCCGCCTGGGGGAAGTAGAGGGCCTCAAGCTCCGCCGCCGGGGTGATCCAGTTCCGGCTCCCCAGCACGGCCACCGGCGCGTCCAGGTAGTCAAAGGCATAGGTCTGCAAGTTGCTGGCCACAGTATGCAGGAAGGAACCCCGCTCCGCCGCGTCGCTGGCCAGGAGGAGCCTGCCGGTCTTCTTCAGGCTTTCGATGAGTTTGTCATAGTTGAGGGGGTTGATGAACCGGAGGTCGATGACCTCGGCCTCAATCCCGTGCTCTGCCTGGAGCGTCCGGGCGGCCTCCAGGGCCTTGTAGAGGGTGGCGCCCAGGGTGGCGATAGTGAGGTCCTTCCCCTGCCTGCGGATGGCGGGCTCCCCTTCGGGCGTCTCGTAGTAGCCTTCGGGGACGCCGCCGGGCTCAAACTGTTCGGATACGTCATAGAGAAGCTGGCTCTCGAAGAAGATGACCGGGTCGGAACCCCGCAGGGCAAGATTCAGCATGCCCTTGGCGTCGCAGGGGGTGGCGGGGAAGTAGGCTTTGAGGCCCGGAATGTGGGCTACCATGGCGGACCAGTCCTGGCTGTGCTGGGCCCCGTACTTGCTGCCCACGGAGACCCGTACCACCAGCGGCATCTTGAGGAGCCCTGCGCTCATGGACTGCCACTTGGCAGCCTGATTGAAAAGCTCGTCCCCCGCCCGGCCCATGAAGTCGCAGTACATGAGTTCTACCACGGCCCGGCCGCCGGAGAGGGCGTAACCCACCCCGCTCCCCACGATGGCCCCTTCGCTGATGGGCGCGTTAAAGAGCCGGTGGTAGGGAAGCAGTTCCGTAAGCCCCCGGTAGACGGCGAAGGCGCCGCCCCAGTCCCGGTTCTCCTCCCCCCAGGCCGCCATGCTGGGGTCCGTGGCGAAGCGGTGGGCCAGGGCCTCGAAGAGGCCGTCCCGGTACTGGTAGGCCTTGTTCTTGGACACGGGCTTGCCCCCGGCATCAAAGCCGTAGCGGAGCTTCCCGGCAATAGCCTTGACCCGGAGGTTCTCCGCCAGGGGCTGGGAGAGTTCAGGCTCCCGGCTGTCGAGCTTCTCGGCCCGGCTGTTGCTGAACATGACCCCTTCGATAAAGGCGCCTCCCAGACGGGGGGAAACATCGTCGCTGGTGGCGAGCGTTACCAGCGCACTGAGTTTGGTCCTGACCCCCGCCCGCCAGGTATCGAGCTCGGTTCTATCGGCCAGTTTATGGCCCACAAGGTAGCTGCCGTATTCCTCGAGGGAGTCCGCCTCCTGCCAGGCCCTGATCTCCTCCGGCGTACGGTAGCTGGAAGCGTCCGAGGGCGAATGCCCTGAGATGCGGTAGGTCATGGTGTCCAGGAGCGCCGGCCCCTCGCCCCGGAGGAGGATCTCCTTCTTCCGGGCAATGGCATCGGCCACGGCCAGGGGATTGTAGCCGTCCACCCGCTCGGCGTGGAGGTTCCCGGCAAAGGCTGCGCCCACCCGGGCCACGGTTCCGTAGCCCATGGTCTCCCCGCTGGTCTGGCCCCCCATACCGTAGAAGTTGTTGAAGAAGTTATAGAGGATGGGCGGCGCGCCCCCCGCCTCTTTCGGCCAGAGGGTCCGGTACTGGTCCATGCTCCCCAGGCAGAGGGCCTCCCAGACCGGGCCGCAGCCCATGCTGGCGTCGCCGATATTGGCAATCACGATGCCGGGCTTCCGGTTGATGCGCTTGTAGAGGGCCGCGCCGGTGGCAATATCCGCCGAGCCTCCCACGATGGCGTTATTGGGCATGGAGCCGAAGGGGGTAAAGAAGGCGTGCATGGACCCGCCCAGACCCCGGGTGAACCCGGCCTTCCGGGCGAAGATCTCCGCCAGGGTGCCGTAGAGCACAAAGTTCTCCGCCAGGTCCTTTACATTCCGGTAGGGCGCTTGCTCGGCCACCGCCAGGGTTTCGCCCCCCAGAAAGCCCTTCATGATCGCTTCGAGCTGCTGCTCCTCAAGCTGGTAGATGGCCGAGTAACACTTGGCCAGAATCTCCCCGTGGCTCCGGTGGCTCCCGAAGATGAAGTCATCCACCGTAAGATTCATGGCCTGGCCCACGCTGGAAGCCTCCTGGCCCATGGACAGGTGGGCCGGCCCCTTGTGGTTGTACTCGATACCGTTCCAGGAGCCCTTGATCTTGAACTCGTTCATCATGTTCTCGAATTCCCGGATGGTTACCATGTGGTACCAGACCAGCCGCAGCCGCTCCTTACCATAGCGCGCCAGTTCCTGCTTGATGTCGCTCTTATACTGATTGACCGGAATGTCCCCAATCTTGATGACTGCGGGCTTCCGAACTTCCGCCGGATTGATAAACTGTGATTTAGGCATGTTTCTTTCCTTCTCTTAGGTGATGATTAAGGTCTGCGGCATTATCTGTCGCGATCAGCGCTTCCCGAGGAGCCCCCTAAAGCGCCCATACCGCATCGCGGATTAACTCCGAGACCGTGGGGTGGGGGAAGACAAGCTGCTTCAGCTCTTCCACCCGGAATTCCTGTTCGATGAGGGCCGCACCGCCCCAGATGAACTCCGACGCGTAGGCCCCCACCGCATGCAGGCCGAGGATGCGGCGGTCCCGAGCGTCCGCGATAATCTTGACCGCGCCCTGGCCGGTGATACCGTTCTCCGCCACAAAGCGGCCCGAGGCCCGCATAGGGATGCTGGCCTTGAGGATGGGGACGCCCCTGGCCGCGGCCTCCTGCTCAGTGAGCCCCACGCCCGCCGCCTCGGGCATACCGTAGACCGCCCAGGGTACAGCGTTCCCCCGCCAAAGGTTAGCGGGGGCCGGCCCGCCGTCCAGCGTGGCGATGATATCCGCCGCCGCTACCTCGGCCTGACGGTAGGCGGCGTGGGCAAGCTGCATACGGCCCGTTATATCCCCTGCGGCCCAGAGGCCGGGGATATTGGTCCGCATACGCTCGTCCACGGTAACGCCCCTGGGGCTGATCCCAACGCCGGCGGCTTCCGCGCCCCAACCCTGGAGCAGGGGGCGGCGTCCCACGGCCATGAGCAGCAGATCACCCTCGACGCACTCCGGTTTCCCGTCCCTGGTGCGGTAGTGCACCTTGCCGCCCTCGATCTGTTCCACCGTGCAGCCCAGCTTAAAATCCACCGCCCTGGAGGCCCGGCGGTAGAGGGGGGCCATCTCCTGGTCCATAAAGGGGATGATCTCGTCCATCATCTCTACCACGGTAACGGGCAGGCCCAGACTGGAGAAGAGCCCGGCGAACTCCACGCCGATGACCCCGCCGCCGATGACCACGAGCCGCCGGGGAAGGGCCGTTACCGCGAGCAGCCCCGTGGAGTCCACCAGCCTGGGATTGTCCCGGGCCCCCGGTATGGGGGGCAGCAGGGGGACGGAACCGGCGGCCACGAGCAGGGCCCGGGCCTCGTACTCGGCGGCCTGGCCGCCAGCGGCCTGGCCAGGGGCCAACACCTTTACCCGCGCGGGCCTATCCCCCGAGGGCGCGCTCAGAATCTCGCCGGAACCCTCGGCCAGATCCACCCCGTAACGCTTCTCACCCGCCGCAATCCCGGCCCGGAGCTTGGCCACCACCTCGTCCTTCCAGGCCTGCATCCTGGGCCAGTCAAAAGAGACCCCCTCAACATTAACGCCGAACCGGGCCGCCTCCCTGGCGTGGACATACTGTTTGGCCGAGTTAAGCAGGGTCTTGGTGGGCACACAGCCCGCGTTAAGACAGGTACCGCCCAAAAACTGCTGCTCCACGAGCAGGACTTTCTTCTTCGCCTGCCCCAGCCGTTCCGCCGCCAGGTATCCCCCCGGCCCGCCGCCAATAATAATCACCTCGTACATAGCCCATTCCTCCAACGATCACTACCAGTCTATTAGAGCGCCAGCCACAGATCGATATCCGCCACCGCCTCGCCCAGGGTTTTGAGGAAGCGGGCCGCCGGAGCGCCGTCCACCACCTGATGATTGATAGTCAGGCTGAAGCCGATGTAGGGCTCCAGGCTGAAGCGCTGATCCGCGCCGTCCTGTTCCACGGGCCTGAGCTCAATACCGCAGACTCCCAGGATAGCCACCTCGGGCAGGTTGAGTATAGGCGTAAAGGCCGTAACCCCCAGGCTCCCCAGGTTGGTCACCGTGAAGCTGGACCCCGAAAGCTCGTCGGGGTTGATGGCGCCGGTCTGGGCTGCGGCCGCCAGCCGCTTGGCCTCCGCAGAAATCTGCCTCAGGCTCAGGCTATCGGCGTTCCTGATGACCGGCACCATGAGGCCCCTGGGCGTATCCACCGCCATGCCCAGATGGACCCGCTCAAAGCTGCGAAGGACGGCGGAACCATCCCGGATATCCCCCAGCTTGTGGGCGTTCATAAAGGGATACCTGGGCAGCACCCTGGATACCGCATAGAGGATAAGGTCGTTCAGGCTGAGTTTCGACAGGCCCAGTTCCGCGTCCGAAGCCTTCATCCGGGCCCGCAGCGCCTGCATCCGCGCCGCCGGAGCGTGGCCGTTCAGCGTGAGCTGAGCGCTCTCCGCCAGGGACTGGTACATCCGGCCGGCAATGAGCTTGCGGATGCCCTTGATAGGGGTGTCGGTAACCAGGCCGCCAGCGGCCAGGCCGCTGGCCGCTGGCGCCATGTTGCCGCCCGCCGCCAAATCGGCGACAGTAACCCGGCCGGTCCCGCCAGCGGCGCGGCCGCTACCGGCCAGGCCGCTGGCGCCGCCCTCCACGGGACTGGCGGCGGGCGCCGCCAAATCGGCGACAGTCACCCGGCCCGCCAGGCCGCTGCCGCTGCCCGCCGCCAACTCGGCGCCGCTGGCCCTGGCCGCCGCCGTCAGAGCGGGCCGGCCTTCCAGAGCGGCCCTCACGTCCCGCTCGATGATACGGCCCCCCGGACCGGTAGCAGCCAGGCCGCTCCCAGCTACGCCGTCAAGCGGAAGCCCCTCCAGCGCCGCCAGTTTTCGCGCCCGAGGGGAGGCCGCCGGGGCTACCCCGGCCACGGTCTGAGCCTGGGCGTCTGTCAGGCTTTGGGCCGCGGCCCCCAGCGGGGCTACCCCCAGCGGGGCC
>JAITON010000149.1 GCA_031289935.1 Treponema sp. | reverse complement strand
GCGGAAGCGGGTTTGGCCGGTCTGGAGGGGGATCTTATCGCTCTGGCACAAAAGACCCGGAACCGGGCGATTCTCACGGGGCTTTTCTCCTTTTTCGGGAGCCGTGTGCAGGGGGGCCTGGAGGAACGGGCTCTGCTGGCTCTGGAGGAATGGGACCGGGAGGATACGGCCACGGTACTGGCGGCTATTGACTACCTGGGGAAGCTCAAGGCCGGCTCTGCGGCGCCGGTTCTGAGGGCGCTTATTGATGCCGGGGAGGCCCGGTTCACGAACGCGGCGATCCGGGCCCTGGGCCGTATCGGGGGGGCCCTGGCCGGGGAAGCGGCGGCGGATATTGCCGTATATCTTATAAACTATTACGAGACCAGGTATCCGGGGGACGAAACCCGGCGGGAGATTCTCCTGGCCCTGGGGGATGTCCGGGACCCCGGGGCGGTGCTCTTCCTGGCGGAGATTGCCTCGGATAGCGGCGTGGGGCTTGGGATTGGTACCGCCGCCCTGGAGGCCCTGGCCGGGATCGGCGACGAAAGGGGCCTTGAGGCGGTTCTGGCGGCGCTCAGTTCCACGAATCCCAACCTGCGGTCCGCTGCCGTCGCCGCCCTGGGGCCCTTCAACGGGCCGGCGGTGGACGATGCTATCCTGGAGGCATTCCGGGATGCCTACTACCGTACTCGTATTGCGGCGGCCCAGGCTGCGGGCCAGCGGAAACTTTCGGCAGCGGTCCCCTACCTGGGCTACCGGGCGGAGCACGACGAAGTGGCCGCAGTCCGGGAAGAGGCCGTCCGCGCCCTGGGAGCCATTGCCACCGGTGAGGCCCGGGCCATTCTGGAACGCATCTTGCTGGACCGGAAGAACACGGAACGGATCAGGATACTGGCGGCGGATATGCTTGTCCTGGACGGCGGCGCCCCCTATGCGGGGAAGCTGATTGCCGAACTGGAATGGGCCAAGACATCGAACCTCACGAATCTTTACAACGGGCTGCTTAAGGCGGCCAGTACCCTGGTCTCCCCCGAGATGGAGGCCCTGGCAGGCCGTCTCCTGGCCGGGGGCAATGTGGTGGAGAAATCTTACGCGCTGGATATGGTGGCCAACAACCGTTTCATGTCCCTGATAGAAGCGGTGCGCACCCTGACGGACCCCAAGAACGGCAGCCTGGCGCCTAAGGCCCAGGCGACCCTGGAAAAGCTGGGAGTTTCCTAGGAAAGCGTTGAAGGGGCTATTTTCCGGGGATTCTGATGGCATGGACCAGTTCCGGCAGGCTGGGGGCGGGGTTAGAGTACCAGTCGAGCCGGAAATTGATCTCGTAGCGTTTATCGGAAATCACCCTGATGGTCTTGCCGGTGCATCCGGCGAGCCCCCCGGCGTCCAGGTCCGGGAAATACCGGGCCTTCCGGGGGATAAAGTCGCAGCGGCTCCCGTTAAACCGAATCTCCCCGATGGCCCGTGGCAGGGGCGCGAGGAAAATGAGAAAATCCGAATCGCCGCCTCCCAGGGTATAGGCCTTCCCGGCCTTGAGGGCGTGGATGTTCCGCAGGCCCGTGTTGCTGTTTTGGTCCTCCACAAAGAGGGAGAGCATGGGCATGGGCGCGGCTCCGGGCACGGTCCGCCGGAGTGCGTCTGCCAGGGCCCGTTGTGGCGCCCCGTAGAGCCTCCCGATACCCAGGCGGAGGGCCAGTAGGCCGCCTGCGGCCAGGAGCAGAATCCCCGCCGCAGGCAGCAGCGGCCCTACCGGGGGGGGAAACCCCGGTACTGGGGAAGGAAGCCCCGGCAGGCTTACCGGTGGCTCTTCCAGGGTCCCGGTTCCTTCGGCGACTACTACGGGAGGCTCCGGAGGAGGCGCTGCCGGGAGCGGTCTCTGGGGTGGAGGCAGGGGCATGGGCGGCTCGGAGAGCTGCGGTGGCGCGGTCTCGGGCGGCGGTTCCGGGCTGGGCGCCGGTGGCTCTTCCGGGGTCCCGGTTCCTTCGGCGGCTACTACGGGGGGCTCCGGGGACGGTTCCGGGGGAGGCGCTGCCGGGGCGGCCACCGGGGCTGGTTTTTGCGGCGTTACTGCCAGGGGAATACTCGTATAACGAAACTCCGCCCCGGCCCTGCTTAACCGGGCAGCGGTCTCATCAAGGCGGCTCCTTAGGGAGGCTGCGTCCAGGGACCTTCCCCCGGGGGCCGGGTTCTGGATGCCGTCGCTCAGCAGGATTACCCGCTTGGGACGGTCCGGGGGGAGGCCCGCCACATACTTTTCCGTGTAATCCATGGCTGTGGCAATATCCGAATAGGGTTCCAGGGGGATCATCAGAAAGAGCCGCCCGATGATGGTTTCCAGGTCCCCGTATTCACGGACCCGCCGGGAAATCTCAATCTGGGCAGAGGCGCCGAAGGAAATCAAGTGGAAGGTATCCCCCAGCCGGAGGTTTTCCCGTAAAAAAGGGCCGGTAATATAGTCCCGAACCTGCCGGTAGTACGCGCTCATGCTGGAAGACGTATCCAGTACCAGAATCACGTCCATGGCCGCCGGGGATCTGCCGCTCTGGGCAAAAAGCGGGAAGGCCGTGAACAGGAGGAGCAGGATACCGGCAACTGCCTTCTTCATATACGACATGCCTTGCCGGAGCTTATATGGCTGCGGCGGTAATAGCCTCCACCGTATAGGAAACCTTCTCGTCGCCGATGAAGAAGTCGAAACCTTCCCCAGCCTTCTTGTTCAGGATTGCCCCGCCGAAGGGTGAAAGGTAGGAGATAATCCGGTTTTCCGGGTCCGATTCCCAAGGCCCCAGGATCGTGTAGGCTTCCTTTTTCTTGCTGGCATGGTTGACGAGCACTACCGTAGTCCCAAAGGAGGCCCGAACCGTACGCACCGAGGCGGGATCGAAAAGCTGGGCCCGTTCGATCTCGTCCTTGAGCTTGGCCACCTGGGAGTTGAGAATTTCCTGCTTCTCCTTGGCCGCCTTATACTCGGCGTTCTCCCGGAGGTCCCCCAGGGAGAGGGCAAAGGCGATTTCCTTGGAGTTGGCCGGCACCTCCACCTCCATGATATGGGCGAGCTGCTTCTGCTTCTCCCCATACTTCGCTGCCGTTACCATGAGGCCCCGGTTGGACACGAGCTTCTCCACGCCGTCACCGTAGAATTTGAAGCTCGGGTACTTGTCCATAATGCGGCTGCGGAGCCTGAGCTTGTCCGCCGGGTCCAGGTCCTTTACATCGCTCACAAAGGTAAAAATCCTCAGGATCGTGTCCTCGTCGCCGGAATCAATAAAACTGTCCAGGAGCCCTTCCTTAAACAGAATCGTGTAGACCTGCTTATTGGTCTTCCGGTTTTCCGAGGTTTCCCGGTGATTTTCGATTTCCCGGTAGCTTATGTCCAGAATATCAATCAGAGTGATAAGCTGCTTCTCCGCCGGAATCCCCACTTTCTGGTACCAGGACTCGCTGCTCATGTTTTTGTAGAGAAAGACCACCGCCTCCCGGTATTCCCGGTAGTGGTCAAAGCAGCTGGCCACCATGGTCACGAGCTTGTCTTCGCAACCCTCCCTGAGCAAATTCGTGATGATGGAATTACTTAAAGAGCGGGGGAAGAGCTTGATGTAAATGTCCGGCCAGGACGGTACAAAGAGCTTGATATGGTGGAGAAAATCCTCCTTGAGCTTGGTATCCTTGAGCCCTGAGAAAATCGCCGGTACATCGTCAATCTCGTCAAAAATCTGGAGGAAGTTGGCCTGTAGGGAATTCACCAGGGGGGGATAGCGGCCCACCAGGTCCTTGACCAGGAGATAGGAGGCCACCACCTGTTCGGTTACCTGGTTCCAGGATTGGAGGTAGCTGGTAAAGTAGGCGAACATCTCGGTAAAGTACTCCGAATCAAGCTCAATATCCCGCTGGGAGGTAAAGTTGCGGATCGTCTGGACCCGTTCAAAGAAGTTTCGCTGAGCCTTGAACTCGTTATAGAGCTTTTCCTCGTAGCTAATGGGCCGGTCCCGAACCGTATAAATGTCAATGTTGTCGGGGCTCACCCCCAGGGAGGGGTCGGATTTGAGTACCTCCCGGGCCTTGGAACTCCAGGCGGTCCATTCCCCCACGCTCAGTACCGAAGGCACGAGCTCGGCCTTGATCCGTTTAAGATCGCAGGAGTTGCCGAAGCTGCGGATCACGGTTTTGAGAGCCCAGACCGGATCGCCCTTGACCCGGTCGTGGAGGGCCTCTTTCTTCTGGGTGGCCTTGAGGACCCAGATATGGCTTTTCGACAGAGTTTGCAGGGCGTTGACCGCCATTTTAAGGGACATGCTGTGGCCCCGCTGCCGGGCAAAGTCAATGACGATCTCGTCCCCCTGGATACTGGCAATGCGGCCCACCCCCCAGGTCCGGTGGAAGACAAAATTCCCCTTGTCAAAGGCGATGTGCTTCTCAAAGTCCTGGATGGCCTCCTGGACGTTCCGGTAACTCTGGGTGAGGTTGGAAATGCGGATATATTCTTCAAGCTGGCTGTGGCCTGCGAACTTTTCCTGGAAACATTCGGTAATTTCCTTCCGGGCCAGGGTGTCCCTTTCATCGTATTGAAGGATCATCTTGAGGATGCCAATGGCGGTGTTGATGTCCTGCCGCTTCTTACAGGAGGCGTAGACCTCTTGCAGGAGGACCACGGCTTTCTCCTCGCTGATGTTTTTTGCGATCTTCTTCTGGACGTGGAGGAAAAAGTCGATCTCTTCGGGGCAGTAGTCCAGGAGCTTGGCCCAGATTTCCCGCACATTGGTAAAGAGCCCCTTGTTGATGTAGCGGTGCAGGGCCTTCTTGTAGTAGTCCACCGCCGTCTCTTGATTGGAGGCCTCGTAATGTTCCGCCAGGGATTTGGCCAGATCGGCCTCCTCGTAGTCCACCTTTACGAGCCGTTCCCATATCCCGAAGATGGCCTCCTCGTTGTTTTCGCCCTTGTAACAGTCCGCCAGGGTACGCAGGGCAAACTTGGATTCCCCATAGTCGAGGATCCGGTCGCAGAGGTACTGGACAATGGTCCACTTGTGGTTGTCCACGAAGATGCTCACCAGGTTGATCAGGGCGGCATCATCGATAATCTGCCGGGACAGGGCGATCATCCCCGCAAGATACAGGGCGATGATGCTGTTCTTGGTATGTCCCAGATGCTCGTCGCAGATCTTCTTGAGTTCGTCAAAGGCCTTGTCTTCCCGGGCCTCTTTTAACACCGTGTCCAGCTCCATGAACTGATTGGTGGAATAGTTGCCCAGGGTTGCCCGGGTCCATTTTTCCTCGTTCAGCATCTCCTGAACATTCTTCAGCAATGTTTCAGCCATTGTCCTTACGCTCCTTCATCGTATGTACCGTTCGTATATCACCGGATCAATAATCTTGATTTTCAACATGGTCTCTTCGATCAAGCCCGGATCCGCCAGGGTATTCTCATAGTGATCAATCAGCCAAAAGTACCGGTTGATCAGCCGGGGCTTGAGGATCGCTACCATGTCGGGGCAGCTCCTGAGCTCGTTTTCCAGGGTAAAGATGGACTGCTTAAGCCGCCCCAATTCCACAGGCTTGAGCTCCCGCTTGATCGAAAAGACTCCGAAGAGGCAGCCGTAGATAGGCATCCACTCCAGAAGCTCCGGGCCAGAGAAGCCCAATTCCGCCACCCGGTCCCGCAACCGGACAATCATCTCCGATTCCATGGACCGAAGGTTCGCGCTCTGGGGATTCACAAAAAAGGCCTCCCGGAACAGGACCTTGGCCATCTTGGTTTCCTCCAGCAGGGCGTTGACATCCGCCAGTTCCGAGAGGGTCTCCCCGTCCTCCCGTTTGAAGCGCCGCGCCTGCTCCAGGTACTTGAGGGCTAGATCGTAGCTGCCGATTCCCTTGTAACAGCGGCCCACCTGGAGGAGGATCCCCGGATCATGCTGATTCTCCCCATCCCCCAGAACATTCTTGAAAAAGCCCAGGGCCGCAGAAAACACAAAACGTCTGACCGCATAGAGGCAGGTATCGAAGTCCGGGGTTCCCCCCCCGTTGATCCGGTCCAGAAAACTGTAAAAGCCCTTCCATTGGGAAAGTACATAGCCCCCCTGATCAAAGGATTCCTGAAAATCCTCCAGCTTTTGGAGCCGGTCCTGCCACCACTGGACGCACTTAAGAGCAAAAACTACCTCGGCGCATTGCGGATCAAGCCCCAGGGCCGTTTCCAGCGCCGCCCGGGCCTCATCCAGAGCCGTTTGCCCCGCTCCTGTCTTCAGACTGTCATAAGCTTTTTCTAACAAAGCCTCTACCGTTGTTTCTACCATGACTCAATGTATCTTGCCATTATTTCAGGTTCTTTACAAGGGGGTAGAACCCCTGCTATGATAGGCCCATGGGAAAGACGATTATTGCCCCCTCGATACTGGCGGCGGATTTTTCTGACTTGGCCGGCGCCCTGAGGGCCATCGGCGATTCCGGCGCGGACTGGGTCCACCTGGACGTGATGGACGGTCGCTTTGTCCCCTCATTGACCTTCGGCCCCAAGACCCTGGCGGACCTCCGGGGACATTCGAGCCTGCCCTTTGACGCCCATCTTATGGTGGCCGATCCGGGTAACTGTATCCGGGACTTTGCCGGGGCCGGGGCAGATTATATCACCATCCACGCCGAGGCTGCCATCCACCTGCACCGGCTCCTGGGGGAAATTCGGGAGCTGGGGAAAAAGGCCGGGATCAGTATCGTGCCCTCTACCCCGGTCTCTGTCCTGGAACCGGTCCTTGGCCTGGCAGACCTGGTCCTGGTGATGACCGTGAACCCCGGCTACGGGGGCCAGGCCCTGATCCCCGGCTGCCTGGACAAGGTACAGGCCCTGGCGGAATTCCGCCGGGAACGGGGCCTGGACTATCTCATCTCCGTGGACGGCGGCATCAACCCTGACACTGCCGCCTCCGCCCGGAATGCCGGGGTGGATGTACTGGTTACCGGTTCCTGCTTCTTCGCCGCCCCCGCCAAGGCGGCCCTGGTCCGGGAACTACGGGGGACGCCATGAAGCTCGATCCCTTTTTAACCAGAGCGGTCCGTCTAATCCGCCGGGGAAAGGCCCAGGACGCCGTACATAAGCTTGAAGTTGAGGTAACCCGTTACCGTGATTCCTTTGTCTATCTATATATTGTAGGCCAGGCATGCCTCCGGGCCGGGGATTTTGGCGGCGCGTTTACCTACTTTAACCGGGCCCGGAGCTTCAAGATGCGGGACCCCCGTTCGCTCCTGGGGCTTGCCGCCCTCTATCTCCGCCGGATGGATACCGGCAAGGCCGTGGAGCTCTATCTGGAAGTACAGGAGCTGGACCAGGGGAACCGGGCCGCCAAAAAGGCCCTCGGTATTATCCGCAGACATTCCGGCGCCGATGATTTCTCCCTTTGGGTAAGCTCGAACAAGCTCGCCCGGCTCTTTCCCCCCCTGCCGCATCTCCCCCCGAGCCTGAGGAGCGTGCTCATTACCGTGGCGGCGGCGCTCCTGGCCCTGCTCATAGGGGCCGGTATCCTGCTCCGGGCCCGGGGCGTGGAACTCTTCCCCGGGAAGAGCCCCCGGGAGGGCCTGGCCGGGACCCTCCTTGAGGGAGCGGAGCGGCATACCCCGGTTCAGGTGGACGGGAGCTTCCGCTATATCCTGACCAATAATCAGGTGCTGGATCTCTACGACGGGGCCCGGGAGCTCTTTGACGCATACCGGGACGAGAAGGCCAAGGTTAGCCTGAACAAAATTCTGGAATCCAACGCCTCCGAGGCGGTCAAGAACAAGGCCCGGCTCCTCATCTCCTACATGGTGGTTCCCGGTTTCGACAGCCTCAAGGACCGGTTCAGCTATGCCGAGGTAGCCGCCGAGCCGGTCCTTTACCGGGACTGCTACCTGATCTGGCGGGGCAGGGCGGCCAATATCATCCATGATGAAACCAGTACAGCCTTTAATCTCCTGGTAGGCTACGACACGGGGAACACTCTGGAGGGCGTTGTCCCGGTGGTCTTTAACTTCGCCGTACCCCTCAACCCCGACCGTCCCCTGGAAGTGCTGGGCCGGCTGGTCCCCGTGGTAAGTTCCACAGGCATAGATATCCGGCTTGAGGGGGTGGCGGTCCACCAGACGGGCCTCCTGGAGGGCGGCGGGCAATGAGGGCCCTCCTGCAACGGGTCCGCCGGGCCTCGGTAACCGTGGACGGCCAAACCCGGGGAGCCATAGAGGGGGGCCTCCTGGTCTATCTGGGGGTGGCCGCCGGTGATACCGAAGTCGACGCCCGGTACCTGGCGGAAAAGACCCGTTCCCTCCGCATCTTTGAGGATGCTACAGGCAAGATGAACCGTTCCCTGGCGGATACCCAGGGCGCGGTCCTGGCGGTCTCCCAGTTTACCCTCCTCGCGGACGCCCGCAAGGGGCGGCGGCCCTCCTATTCCCGGGCCGCTCCGGCGGAAACCGCCCGGGCGCTCTATGGGTATTATATAGAAGAAATCCGCCGCCTGGGCCTTTCCTGCGAGGCCGGCGTCTTCCAGGCCCGCATGGAAGTCTCCTCCCTGAACGACGGCCCGGTAACCATCCTCCTGGACTCCAGTTCCCCCAGTTTTTAACGTTTTTTTCATAATTTCTTCGAAATCTACTTGACACTTTTTTGCGGGTAGTATAGAGTTATTTCATGATGATGGTGATGCATGGAAAGAGGGGGGAACTCCTGAACAATAGGCTTCTAAAACCGGCCCGGTTGAATGTCCCCGATAGTCTGGCGTCGCCGGATTGTGTCGGCC
>JAITON010000094.1 GCA_031289935.1 Treponema sp. | reverse complement strand
GGCTCGAAGGAGTTATGATGAGTAATGAGTGGCTGCCCCGTAAAGAACAGGATTTAGTCTCCCTGCTGGCGCGCTGGGACGCTTGGCTCAACTCTACGGCCAAGCAAAAGGCTTTCGGTTGGGATACAAGCGAATGTGCTCTGGTAGCGCTCAAAATAGGGGACTTTTTGAGCGCCCGCATCGAGTACCATATCAGCCCAATGCCAGAAAACCGGCTCGACAAGGACGAGAAAAAGGAAGTGATCGAGGAGGCCATGCGGGTTTTCGCCAATTCGTCCATCCGTTACAACACCCAAATGACGGACGCGGAGCGGCTGTTTCTGGGGATCCATCCCCAGGACAACACGGCAGACAAAGGGGAAGACCCGGCGTCGGGCCAGGGCCCCTGGAGCGCGATACAGCGCGGGGTGATCGCGTAAGTTCCGCGAGGCATGGTGGGGAGAGGCTCCCCACCGGGAGGGGAGAGGCTCCCCACCGGGAGGGGAGAAGTTCCCCACAGTAGTGTGGAGAGGCTCCGGGTAGTAAGGCGGAGAGGCTCCGCGTGGTAGAGGGCGTAGAGAGCGATAAGCAGAAGGAGTTGGGTATGAAAAAGAGCGTGGTATGGTTTGCCGCCCTGGCGGCGCTGGTTCTGGGTACGACGGCGGGTCTTTGGAGCTGCGTTGAGGCCCGGGTGATCTCCGTTGAACTGCACCCGAACGCGGTGGAGGTGGCCCGGGGAGGCAGCCGGCAATTTACCGCCACGGTCCTGGTGGATCATGACGCCGACACGGACGTTTTCTGGTCCCTGGAGGGCGCTAGAAGCCCCACGTTGACGCTGATTCGTTGCGAAGGGTACGCCCCTTGGGGCGGAACTAAAGGTATGTACCCTGAGTCAAATGCCTTACGAGAACAACCATACCCGCTGCTTGCGGCGGGGTTGGTTGATTACCGCGAGCGGCCTCCTCATCGTAGGCCCGGAGGAGACTGCCGATAGCCTCAAGGTACGGGCGACATCCCGCTTTGACCCCGGCAAGTACCACGAGACGGTCGTTATCATAACAGGCTCAGGAAATGCCGGCCAGGGGGCGGTTACGGGCGTAACGGTGAGCCCCTCCACGGCCACGGTGATAAGGGGCGATACCCAGCAATTCATCGCTACGGTAACGGGGACCAACAGCCCCGCCCAGACCGTTACCTGGAGCGTTACGGGCGGCGGCATCTAGCTTGGCCGGGGAGTGGGGAGATGAGAGAACTTGCTTCCCCTGTCCGCCGGGCGTTTTTTTTGGTATAACGGAAGCATGTCCCTGAATCTTGGCGCCCGGCTCAAGCGTATCCGGGAAATGTCGTCTAAGTCCTCACCCGCAGCTGTCTATAACTCCGCCACGGCCGCCCATAACTCTGCTGAGGGGGCCGAATCCGGCGGGCAGTCAGGCGGGCCCGGCCCCGAGTGGGTCTCTCTTGGCGAAGGGACCGTCCAACGGAGCCGTTTCCTGGATTTTCCCCAGCCTCTGCCTCCGGCTTTCCCTCCGGCCCTGTCCATGCTTGTTCCGGATCTCCGCCGTTATCCCGGTCCGGCCGGCCCCGGTAATCTGCTCTTTTTTGACCTGGAAACTACGGGTCTTGGGGGCGCGGGGACCCTGGCCTTCCTGGCCGCCTTTGGCCGCTTCGTTTCCGGCGGGGCCCTTCTTCAGGTGGATCAGTACCTGCTATTGGATTACCCCGGTGAACCCGGTTTCATCGGCGCGGTTCTTGCTTCCATCGAATCCCCCCTCCCTCTGGGGAGGAGCGCCCTCATCGTAAGCTACAACGGCAAGGCCTTCGACAGCCAAATGCTCAGGACCCGCTGCCTCTTGAACGGCCTCCCTCCCCCGGAATATGCCCATGCGGATCTGCTCCATCCGGCCCGGCGGCTCTGGAAACGGCTCCTGCCCTCATGCTCCCAGGGGGAAATTGAGAAAAGGGTTCTGGGCCTGGACCGTGAGGGGGACATTCCCGGCTCCCAGGCCCCGGACATCTGGTTTTCCTTCCTTAAAAACCATGAAACCGGGCCGCTCCTGGGTATTTGCGATCACAATCTGCGGGATATTTACGGTCTGGCCCGGCTTTTTGCCGCTCTGGCCGGGATTGCCGCCGATCCCCTGGCCGCCCTGGAGCTATATCCCTACGACCTGGAGAGCTTGGCCCTGCATTGGCGAAGCGCCCTCCGGCATGGCGGGGAAGATTCCACGGAAGCTGCCGTCCGGGCGCTCCTGGCCGAGGCGGCCCGCCGGGGGCAGTACCGGGCGGCCCGGGCCCTGGCTGTCGACGAGGAATGGCGCCGCCGGGACCCTGCCGCTGCTCTTGCGCTGGTAGCGGCCGCTCTAGCGGACGAGGGTCTGTCCCCGGAATTACGGGAAGATTTTAGCCGCCGCCGCAAGCGGCTCCTGCGTAAGTGCGGGCTTGCCGGAGCCTGACAGGAACATGGATAAATTGCGCCGTTTTCGCTATATTAGGCTTATGAAATCAATCATACTTCCTATCCTGATGAGCTTTGCGGCGGCCCTCCCGGCCCAGGGCCAAAACACACCGCTGACTATCTACGGTATCCGGGGGCCTTCGGCAGTGGGGATGATTCTCCTCTTCGAGAACCCCCCCAGGGTCCGTGGTTTTGACCTGAAGCTGGAAGCCCTGGCCCAGGCAGACCTGGTGGCGGCCAAGCTTATTTCCGGGGAGGCCAAAGTAGGGGTTCTGCCCCCCAATGTGGCGGCCAAGATTGCCGCGTCGGGCAGGGACATTCAGATTGCCGCAGTCATCGGTACGGGCATGCTGAGTCTTTTGAGCGCCGACCCCTCGGTTCAACGCATTGAAGACCTGAGGGGCAAGACTGTGGAGGTGGCCGGCCAGGGAGCTACTCCTGACTATGTGTTCCGCCGGATACTTCTCGCCCACGGTCTGGACCCGGACCGGGATCTCCGGCTGAGCTACAGCCTGGCCTATCCCGAAATCGCCCAGTCCCGGATCGCCGGGCGGGTAGGCATTGCCCTGCTGCCGGAGCCTTTTGCCACCCAGGCCCAGGCCGGCCGGCCGGATCTGCGGCGGGTAGGGGATGTCCAGGATGAGTGGATTAAGACCGGCGGGGAGGCCAATTACCCTATGACGGCCCTGGTGGTGGACGGGGAATTCGCCCGGAACAACCGCCTGGTAGTACAAACCATCCTGGAGGCCCTGAGGCTTTCTACTCAGTGGGTAAGTTCCCATCCGGCCGAGGCGGGGCTTCTGGTGGACAAGCACGACCTGGGTATTGCCGGGAGGGTTGCTGCGGCGGCTATTCCCCGGAGCAATTACGTGTTTATCAGGGCGGCCGAAGCTCGGCCCGCCCTGGAATCCTTGTTCCGGGCCTTCCTGGAGTATGCCCCCCAGTCTATCGGTGGGAGCCTCCCGGCGGATCGTTTCTATTACCGCTAGGGAGATGTTGAAAAGCTCGATGTTTTCCAGCGTCCCTATCCAGGCGGGTCTGTGATGAAGGGCCTTCGGGACCGCTTCTGGTTTGTTCTTGGCACCCTCTTCCTGCTCCTGATCTGGGAACTGGCCGCCCGGTACTTTGCGAGCCCCCTGATTCTGCCGGGGCCCCTGCCGGTGTTCCGCCGCTTCCTGGAGATCGTTCCTACGGAACGCTTTCTCCGGGCCTTAGGGGCGAGTTTCCTCCGGGTCTGCCTGGGGGTTCTCCTCTCGGCCCCCCTGGGAGTGCTGGCGGGGATTGCCGCCGGTCTTGACCGCCGGGCCGATTACTTCCTGCGGCCCCTCCTGGGCTTTATCTCCGCCACCCCGGTCATGGCGCTGATCCTCATCATCTTTCTTTGGTTTGGCAGCGAAGGGACCCCGGTGTTCACGGCCTTCCTCATGGTCTTCCCGGTGATGGCCGCCAATACCACGGCCGGGGTTCGGGCGGTGGACGGCAACCTCCGGGAGCTTTGCAAGGTCTACCGCCTCTCCCGGGCCGACACCCTGCGCTGGCTCTACATCCCTGGTATTCTCCCCTTTATCCTGGGCGCCCTGCGGAGTTCCCTTTCTCTGGCCTGGAAGGTGATTGTGGCCGCCGAGGTCCTGGTCCAGCCCCTCCGCGCCCTAGGCACGGGGATGCAACGGGCCAAGGCCCAGTTAGAGACCCCGGAGCTCTTCGCCTGGACCGCCGCTACGGTAATCGCCGCAGCCCTGAGCCAGCTTTTGCTGAGCCTGGTCCTTCGGATCGGGAGAAGGGGACGGCTCCATGCATGAACCTAGGGGAGCTCCTCCGGGACTTTCTATTGAAAAGCTTTCCTTTGGCTATACCGGGACCCTGGTCTTTCGGGATTTTTCCCTCAGCCTGGGGGCAGAAAATCCTGTAGTGATCCTGGGGCCCTCGGGCTGTGGCAAGACGACCCTCCTTAGACTCTGCGCCGGGCTCCTCAAACCGGACGCGGGGACGGTCAAGATACTCAACAAGCCCAGAGCCAGCGCGGAGTTGCCCGCTGTCTCGGTGGTGTTTCAGGAGCCCCGGCTTTTTCCCTGGTTCACGGCCCTGGAGAACGCGGCTCTGCCCGCGAGGCGGCCCTTGGGACGGGCGGCGGAGGACCGGGCCCGGCGCTTCTTAGAGCTCCTGGGCATCGCCGGCAAGGCCGGGGCCTACCCGGCGGAATTATCCGGCGGGGAGAAGCAGCGGGTGGCCATTGCCCGGGCCTTTGCCTGTCCTGCGCCCCTTATCCTGATGGACGAGCCCTTCCAGTCTCTGGACATTCCCCGGCGAATCGAGCTCATGGACCTCTGCCTTGCCTTGCTGCAAGGGAGCGGGGCAGGGGAGGACGGAACGGCCCCCCTGCTTGTGGCCGTAACCCACGATCCCGGCGAGGCGGTCTACCTTGGTCGCCGGGTCATTGTCCTGGGGAAGGTGCCGGGGGACATCCTATTTGACGAGACCCTGGGCCTGAGCCGGGATGAACGGGCCTACGGTTCGGTAACACGGGCCTGTCTTGAGGCCCGGCTCATCAGGGCGCTGAGGGGAGAGCCATGATTTGTTACCAGTTAAGGCGCGAGCAGTTTTTTCGCGGTTATTTCATAAACCACCTTGCCCTCTTTGCCGCTGGACAGCCTCCATGTCTCGCCGTCGAAGCTGGCGATAAAACCGCGCTTCCACAAGTCAGCGCACACCTGATACGGGTACGCCGCGCTCTCGCTGCCCTTCCATTTTTCCGTGTTCGTGAAGAAGCTGCCCACGAGCGCCTTTTCACCAACGGTGCTGCCGATTAAATCCTCAACGGCGGGATCAAGGGTGCTGCCAAGATAGACTTCGATACCATGACATACGGTTGGGCCTGGACATTGCCCGTAAGCCCCGTTGAAAGCGTCGTTCAAGTAGGCTTCGGCGTTGCTCCAGATGCTCTGACCGACCCATCGGTAATTCGTATCCGGTGTGGCGGAAGGAACCGTGTACGGTTCCTTAGCGCTCTTGCCGTCGCTGTTGATTGCAGCCCATTCTTTCAGCAGCGCAATGTCTGACGCGGT
>JAITON010000034.1 GCA_031289935.1 Treponema sp. | reverse complement strand
ATATTAAAATATATTTCAAGACTATCATTTAACATCCAATGAAATCGATAATTACCTTCTGTATCACCTTTTTGTGATCTTTTATACATTTTCTTTATCCAATCCTTTAAAAATTGTTTTTGTTCATCACTTAATTTTTCTGGTCCCTTATCATATGCTTGATTAATTTTATTAATAAAATCATTGCCTTGATTATTTTTATCATAGATTATTTTGCTATTTCTTACTCGTAGATATTGATCAATATTTATTATTTTGTCAGAGCTATATATCCATGCATCTAATTGAAATCCTGATAAAATGGAGGTATCATTTTCAGGACAAAGTTTATCGCTAAAACAGATTACATCAACATCACTTTCATTAGTAAAATCGCCAGTTAAAAAAGAACCATATAAAATAATTAACTGACAATCGTATTTTTCAATAAGGTATTTTCTTAAGTTTTCAATAAATTTTTCATTCATATTTTATCCATTTTTAGACTATACCAAAATTAGGTATTTGTCCATATAAAACCAAACATTTTTCAAAATAAATTGGGAAAAATTGCACATATCTACAGTATAGACGAAATACTTCATCCCCACAAGCCTAGTATCGGCGCCCCCATACCTTCCCCGTACCCAGCAAGGAACCACTCCCGGTAACGGTGCGATACCGCCCTCCGGTAACGGCCCGATACCGACCCCTGGTAGCGGCCCGATACCGACACCCGGTAGCGGCCCGATACCGACCCCCGGTAGCGGCCCGATACCGACTCCCGGTAACGGCCCGATACCGCCCCCGGTAACGGTGCGATACCGCCCCTGGTAGCGTCCCGATACAGACCCCCGGTAACGGTCCGATACCGACTCCCGGTAGCGCCCCGATACCGCCCTCCGGTAACGGCCCGATACCGACCCCTAGTAGCGGCCCGATACCGACTCCCGGTAGCGTCCCGATACCGACACCCTATGCTGGCCCGTCATAGCCCCCCTATGCTGGCCCGTCATAGCCTCCCTATGCTGGTACGGCATAGCCTCCCTATGCTGGCCCGGCATAGACCCCGGTACGGGGTAGGGGCCGCAGATTAGGCGGCTTCCTGGACATCCCCCGGTAACGAGGCTATACTCTCCTCATGACAACCCGGCAATTAGACGCTTTTTTCCGCAGCTTTCTCGATATTGAGGGCTTCGGCAGCATTGACGATTCCCTAAACGGCCTGCAGGTGGATAACGATGGCGCGGACCTGTCCAGGCTCGCCTTCGCGGTGGACGCTAACCTGGAGACCTTCCGGCAGGCCGCCGCCGCCGGGGCCGGGCTCCTCTTTGTGCACCACGGGCTATTTTGGGGGAAGCCTCTGCGGGTGGCCGGCAGCCATCGGCGGCGGCTCCAGTATCTTCTGGACCATAACCTGGCCCTCTACGGCGTGCACCTGCCCCTGGATCAGCATCCCGGGCTTGGCAACAATGCGGGCCTGGCAGATTTGTTGGGTATTGAGGCGCCGGAGCCCTTCGGACGTTACCACGGGCGGAAGATCGGCTACCAGGGCCGGCTCCGGGAGCCGCTAACCCTGGAGCAGGCTGCGGCGCGCATCGGTTTTGCGGGCCGTCCGCCCCTGGGGGTCTATCCCTTTGGCAAGGCCGAAAGCCGGACCTGCGCGGTGGTTTCCGGCGGCGCGGCCGGGGAGGTCCGGGAGGCCATCGAGGAGGGTCTCGACCTCTACGTAACCGGGGAGATGTCCCACAGCGTGTATGCCGAGGTGATGGAGGCGGGGATCAACATGATCGCCGGGGGCCACCACTCTACCGAGGTCTGGGGCGTCCGCCGGGTTATGGAACGCTGTGCCGCCGAACTGGGCCTGGACGTGGTCTTCATCGACCTGCCCACGGGACTTTAGCCCGGACGCGGCCCGCCATGGTTATCAGTGTTTCCCGGCGCTGCGACATTCCCCGGTTCCGTTTCGACTGGTTTTTGGAGCGGCTGGACGCGGGGTTTGTGGAGGTGGCCAATCCCTATAACACCGCCCAGGTTAGGCGTGTATCCCTCCAGCCTGGTGATGTGGACGCCCTGGCCTTCTGGACCCGGGACCCCCGGCCCATCCTGGCCCACGCTGCTGAGCTTGAGACCAGGGGCTACCGCTATTACCTGATGGTGAGCCTCACGGGATACCCGGCGCTCCTGGAGCCGAACTGCCCCGGCGCCGGCGCCGTGATCCGCGCCATGGGGGAGCTTGCCGCCAAAATTGGTCCGGAGCGGCTCATCTGGCGATACGACCCGGTGCTCCTGACCACGGTAACGGGCCCTGATTTCCACCGCCGTAACTTCCGGCAGCTTGCGGAGGCCCTGGAGGGGGCGGTTAGGCGGGTCATCATCAGTGTATACGACGAGTACCGGGGCAGCCAGAAGCGGCTGGAGGCCCTGGAAGCGCATAGCGGAACGGGCTTCCGGGCGCTGGCCCACTATGAGGATGAACCGGAAGAGGCCGGGCCGGCAAAGGACGGCGGGCGGCTGCTCCCGGAGGTATGGACCCTGCTGGAAGACCTGGCGGACATTGCCGGGGAAGCGGGTCTGGAAACCCGGTCCTGCGCGGAGGCCCCGCCAGGGGACGGGCCGGAGCCGGGGCGTATCATACCAGGGGCCTGTATTGACGGGGAACTGCTCCACCGGCTCTGGGGGCTTGATCTACCGGGCAGGGACCAGTACCAGCGGCCCCGTTGCGGCTGCGTCCCCAGCGTGGACATCGGCAGCTACGGCCCCTGCCCGGCGGCCTGCGTCTACTGTTACGCCTGGCGTTAACGTGTTTATATAGATTTATATAGATAGGGGGTTGGATCCGCTTCGGCTGCTTACCTGCTTATTTCCCATGACAGAACTTATACTTCTTCCCTGAGCCGCAGGGGCAGGGGTCGTTGCGCCCCACCTTGGGCACGGACCGTACTATCGTGACCCCCTGAGGCTGGGACTGGGCCGAAGGCCTTCCGGTGGCGCCGCCTTTGCCGCCTGAACCGGCCCGGGTCTGCGCGCCCCCGGCCGCCCCCGCGCTGCCGCCCGCACTGCCGCCCGCAAAGGCTCCCACGGACCCGTGACTGGCCGACACGGCCGCCCCGGGGCTCCCCCGGACCTTCGGCCCGGTCTGCTCCCCCGCAGCCTGAATCCGCACCAGATGTACCCGTGAGGCAATCTCCTGGCGGATCGTGTCGATCATAGTATCGAAAATCTGGAACCCCTCTCTCTTGTATTCGGTGAGGGGGTTCTGCTGGGCATAGCCCCGGAGGTACACCGCCTCCCGAAGGCCCTCCATGTTTTCCAGGTGGTCCAGCCACTTGTGGTCAATGGACTGGAGGTACTGCATCCTGATAAAACTGTTGAGGTAGGGGGCCCCCACCTGGGCCTCCTTACTGGCCGTATCCTTTTCCAGGTCCCCGATGAGCCGTTGTTCCAAGGCCTCCGTGGATAGGGCCGCTTTATCTTGCCCCTCAACCGGCAGAATATAGCCGAACCGTTGCTTGAGCCAGGCCGCCAGTTCCGCCAAAGCCTCGGTTTGGTCCTTTTTCTGGGCCCCGGCGTAGGTTTCCAGGGCAGAAGCCACCATGTCCGCAGTAGCCTCGTTGACCCTCGTCTTGAGGTCAGCGGCGGCGAGAATCGCGTCCCGCTGCTCGTAGATAAACTTCCGCTGCTGGTTTAAGACATCATCATATTCCAGGAGGTGCTTGCGGATCTCAAAATTCCGCTCTTCCACCCGCGTTTGGGCCTTTTCGAGGCTCCGGTTGAGCCAGGGGTGGTAGATAGGCTCCCCCGGCTCCATGCCGATTCGGGACATGAGGTTCTTGATGTTGTCCCCCCCAAAAAGCCGCATCAGATCGTCGTCCATGCTGATGAAGAACTTCGAGCGGCCCGGGTCCCCCTGCCGGCCTGAGCGCCCCCGGAGCTGGTTGTCGATACGGCGGCTTTCGTGGCGCTCCGTACCGATAACGTAGAGGCCCCCCAGGGACTTGACCTCTTCATAGTCTTTTTTCCAGTTCTCGTACTCTTCCCGGTAGGCCGCAGCGTACTGTTCCGGCGCGGCCTCTGTACCGGCCCGTTTCCGGGCGCGATGCTCCGGACTGCCCCCCAGCTTGATGTCGGTACCCCGGCCGGCCATATTGGTGGCGATGGTCACCGAACCCTTGGCCCCGGCTTCGGCAATGATAGCCGCCTCCCGTGCGTGGTTTTTGGCGTTCAGCACCTCGTGGCGTACTCCCCGCCGGGTCAGCAGGGTGGAAATCTGCTCGGACTTTTCGATGGACACGGTACCCACCAGGAGCGGCTGGCCTTTCTGGTAGGCCCCGGCGATTTCGGTACAGAGGGCGTTGAACTTGTCCGCCTCGTTGAGATAGACCACATCGTCCTCGTCGATCCGCGCCACGAGCACGTTCGTGGGGATCACCACCACATCCAGGTTGTAGATCTTGGCGAACTCCACCGCCTCGGTATCCGCCGTGCCGGTCATACCCGCCAGCTTCTCATAGAGCCGGAAGTAGTTCTGGAAGGTAATAGTCGCCAGAGTCCGGTTCCGCTGGGCGATCTTGATACGCTCCTTGGCCTCGATAGCCTGGTGGAGCCCGTCGGAATAACGCCGCCCGTAGAGGATGCGGCCCGTGAACTCGTCCACAATCTGCACCTGGCCGTCCTGGACCACATAATCCACATCAATATGAAACAGCCTGTGGGCCCGGAGCGCCTGGGTAAAGTAGTGGAGGTACTCGAAGTTTTCCGAATCCTCAATAACCCCCTTGATAAGGCCCCGCTTCTGGAGCAGCCCCTCAAGTTTCGCCATACCGTCATTGGTAAAGCTGATGTTTTTGTTTTTTTCGTTGAGTTTATAGTCCCCCGCAACCTCCTCCCCCTGAGTCTCGTCGGGATACTCGCCGTCATCCTTCTTTTTTACCTCCTCCAGGGTGCCCAGGAGCTTATCCACCTCGGCAAACTTGAAGGTATCGTCCTCGGCAGCCCCGGAAATGATAAGGGGCGTCCGGGCTTCGTCAATGAGGATGGAGTCGATCTCGTCCACCACGCAGAAGGGATGGCCCCTCTGGACCCGGCCCTCAAGGTCCCAGCGCATGTTGTCCCGCAAATAATCGAAGCCGAACTCGTTGTTGGTGCCGTAGCTGATGTCGCAGCCATAGTTCTGCCGCCGCCGGTCGTTGTCCATATCCGAGAGGATGGTCCCCACCGTAAGCCCCAGGTATTGATAGATGGGCCTCATCCAGTCTGCATCCCGGCTGGCCAGGTAATCGTTCACGGTAACCACATGGACCCCTTTGCCGGGGATGGCATTGAGGTAGGCCGCAGCCACCACCATCAAGGTCTTGCCCTCGCCGGTCTTGAGCTCGGCGATCTTCCCCTGGTGGAGCACGATGGAACCCAGGACCTGCACGTCGTAAGGCCGTTCCCCCAGGCTCCGCTTGGCCGCCTCCCGGGCCAGGGCAAAGGCTTCGGGGAGCAGGGCGTCAAGGCTTTCCCCCCCGGCATGCCGTTCCTTGAATTGGGCCGTTACCAGGGGAAATTCTTCCGCAGACAGGGAGGCCGCCCAGGCCGCTTTCCCGTTCACCGAACGCAATATGGGCTGCAGGGCCTTGAGGTCCCGCTCATGCTGGGAGCCGAAGAGGGCTTTTACAAATTTTTCAAACATAAGTAAGCTGATACTACCGCGAAAGGACCCCTGCTGGCAAGTGCGCCATCCGGTAGGATAGGACTATTCGACCAGGGGATTTTCACGTTTTTTCAACAATTTTCCCGCAAAGCGCTTGACAATATTATCAGGAAGGGATACACTGACGCCATGTTAACGGCACGAAGTTTTGAACAAAGCAGCGTAAACCCGGCCACTGGCCACTATAGTCCAGTTTGCGCAATGCAATCCGGTAGGATTGCACGCGAACTGGACCGCAATCCGGCAGGCTTGGGGGGGGGGGGGGGGGGCGGGCGCGCGCCCGCGCGCCCCCCGGCGCGCGCCCCGCGCCCCGGGCCCCGGCGCCCCCCC
>JAITON010000033.1 GCA_031289935.1 Treponema sp. | reverse complement strand
GCGTGGAAGAAGGGGGAGGTAATTTTCTATCCCCGCAAATGGGAAAATACCTACCAGCACTGGCTGGAAAATATCCGGGACTGGTGCGTAAGCCGCCAGCTTTGGTGGGGGCACCGTATTCCCGCCTGGAACTGCAAGGACTGCGGTAAAACCTCCGTGTCCCGCACGGACCTTAGCGAATGTCCGGCCTGCCATTCCAAAAATATCGAACAGGACCCCGACGTGCTGGACACCTGGTTTTCCAGTTGGCTCTGGCCCTTTAGCACCCTGGGCTGGGAAAACACCGCCTGTGATACCGTTGATTTCAAGGCCTTTTACCCCACAACGGCTCTGGTAACGGCCTACGACATCATCTTTTTCTGGGTTGCCCGGATGATCATGGCGGGGCTGGAATTTACCGGCAAGGTCCCGTTCCGGGATATTTACATCCACGGCCTTATCCGGGACAAGCAGGGCCGCAAGATGAGTAAGAGCCTGGGAAACGGTGTCGATCCCCTGGAGATCGTGGATGAATATGGCGCTGACGCTCTCAAATTCACTCTGGCCTTCCTTTGCGCCCAGGGCCAGGATATCCTGATGGATAAAGAGTCCTTCAAAATGGGATCCAGGTTCGCTAACAAGGTTTGGAACGCCAGCCGCTATATCCTGATGAATCTGGCGGGCAGGCAAAGGCTGGAGAACCCGGCGCTGCTCCCGGTGGACCGCTGGATCTATGCGCGGTTCAACGCCGCGGTCCGGGCCATGACCGGGGCTTTTCTCTCTTACCGCTTTAGCGATGCGGCCCAAACGGCCTACGAGTTTTTCTGGAACGATTTCTGTGACTGGTACGTGGAGGCTACCAAGCTCTCCATGAAGTCCGGGGATGAGGCCGAAAAGGACCGGGCCGCTACGGTGCTCCTGGACGTGCTGGCCGAGTCCCTCAGGCTGCTTCACCCGCTCCTGCCCTTCCTCACCGAGGAGATCTACGGCAAGCTCAAGGAGGCGGCAGACGGACCGGGGACCGGGGGGGCGGCCGGCCCCAACGGAGCGGGGCTTCTCATCGCCGAACCTTACCCGGAATACGACGAGACGCGGGCCGACCCGGCGGTGGAGGCGGGCTTTGGCTTTGTCCAGGACCTGGTCCGGGCCGTGCGAACCCTGCGGAGCGAGTGTACCGTGCCGCCCGACAAGAAGCTGCGGCTCCTGGTACAACTGGGCGGGCCTGACCAGGCGGCCCCGGTTGCTACCGCAACCGTCCTGCGGGAACAGGCCGGGCTGCTGAGGCTCCTGGCGGGGATCGGGGACCTGGAAATCCTGGTTCCCCAGGAAGGGACTACGGGACAGTCCCCGGGTCGTCCCGAGGGGGCCATCGGCTTGGTGGGGGCGGGCTTCGAGGCCTTTGTGTATCTGGCCGGGGCGGTGGATATGGCCTTTCTTCGCCAGAAATTTAGCAAGGAAATCGAAAAGGACCGGAAATTCATTGCTGGCCTCAAGGCCAAGCTCGCCAACGGGCAGTTTATCAAGAACGCGCCCGCAGAATTGGTGGCGGGGGAACAGCTCAAACTGGAGGAGGCCCTGAAGCGGACCGGGAAACTCGGCTCCTATATTCGGGATATGGCATAGTATGACCACCGAAGAAATGCTCCGCCTGAAAAGCACCTTCCTTGCCCCCTACATGCAGCTTGCTACGGCCCTTATCGGCAAGGTTCGGGAGGGAGGAGGCAACATGTTCCGCCACCAGATTGATACTATGGCGACCCTCATCGACTACGGCTACATCGACCCGGTGCTCCTCAAAGCGTCCATTGTCCACGATTTGATCGAAGACGTGCCGGATTTTAACCATAACCTGCTCCTGTCCATCGACTTCGAGAGCCCCTCGGTCTACGGTCTGGTTCTGGAGGTAACTCGTCTGCCGGGGGAAACCAAGCCGGAGTTCCTCGGCAGGATCCGGCAGCAGGGCTCCCGGAGCGCCAAGATCCTCAAGGTGGCGGACCGGATTTCCAATATGATCGCCCTGGGCTTTGTGATTGACACCGAGTTCATCGGCCGCTACACCGAGGAGACCGTGAAGTACGTCTTCCCCATCGCCGAGGAGGTTGACAAGGCCATGCTGGCGGAACTCCAGTCCCTGGTGGATTCCCGGCAGACGTATCTTTCGCGGATAAAAGAGTAGGGCTTGCGAATCAACACGAATCAAGTCTTGCGCGGGATTGACTATTTCCGTGATACTGGTTATAGTCAATATATACGTAATTCATGGAGGTTTCAAATGAAAGTAGCGATTAACGGATTCGGCCGTATCGGCCGGTTGGTGTTTCAGGCCCTGGTAGACCAGGGGCTCCTGGGCAAGGACAAGATCGATGTGGCGGCTGTGGTGGATCTTTCCACTGATGCCAAATACTTTGCCTATCAGCTTAAGTATGATTCCACCCAGGGTAAGATGAACGCCAAGATCGAAACCAGGGGCGAGGATGTGCTGGTGGTGAACGGCCACGAGATCAAGTGCATCTCCGGCAAGGGTCAGACCCCGGACACCCTGCCCTGGAAACAGCTCGGCGTGGAATACGTCATTGAGTCCACGGGCCTTTACACCAACGAGAAGGCCTACGGCCACATCGCCGCAGGGGCCAAGAAGGTGATCATCACCGGACCGGTCAAGTCCGCCGATGAGTCCAAGCCCATCAAAACCTTTGTCATGGGGGTCAATGAGGGGGAATACGATGCCGGGAAGCATCACGTCATCTCCAACGCGAGCTGTACCACCAACTGCCTCGCACCGGTGGTTCATGTGATCCTCAAGGAAGGCTTCGGCATCGAAACGGGCCTAATGACCACCATCCACTCCTATACGGCAACCCAGAAGACCGTTGACGGTGTGTCTGCCAAGGATTGGCGGGGCGGACGGGCCGCAGCCATCAATATCATCCCTTCGACCACCGGCGCGGCCAAGGCCGTCGGGGAAGTGCTGCCCTCCACCAAGGGCAAGCTCACGGGTATGAGTTTCCGGGTGCCCACTCCTACGGGTTCCGTGGTGGACCTGACCTTCCGAACGACAAAGGACACGTCTATAGAAGAAATCGACGGGGCCCTCAAGAAGGCCGCCGGTTCCTACCTCAAGGGTATCCTCCAGGTATCGGACGAAGAGATTGTTTCCACGGATATCATCCACAACGCCCATACCTCGATCTACGACAGCCTGGCCACGCTCCAGAACAACCTAAAGGGCGAAAAGCGCTTCTTCAAGGTGGTGAGCTGGTACGATAACGAGTGGGGCTACTCCAATAAGATCGTGGACCTGCTCAGGTACATTGACAGCAAGAAGTAGCGTAATTCGGCTTTGCCGGATTCGAAGGTTTTTGGATAAAGGCTCTGACCCGCTTTGGGCGGGGCCTTTTTTGTATGAATTGTATTGTAAGGAGCATATAGTATGATCAAGACAGTCAAGTCCGTGGACCTCCAGGGTAAGCGGGTTATCATGCGGGTGGACTTTAATGTGCCCATGAAGGACGGGGTGGTGCAGGACGATACCCGCATCACGGCGGCCATTCCCACTATCAGGTACATCCTGGACCAGGGCGTCAAGAGCCTTACCCTGATGAGCCACCTGGGGGACCCCAAAAAGGACGCCGAAAAGGCCAGGGACAAGGCCGAACGGGACGGTAAGACTTTTGACTACGACCAATATATCGCCGGGAAGCACCGGATGCGGCCCATAGCGGAGTATTTGGCCAGGAAGCTGGGGAAGCCCGTGGTTTTTGCCGGAGAAGATGGCTGTTACGGTAAAAGGGCCTTTATCGAAGGCCAGAGCGCGGGGGCCGTTATCATGCTGGAAAATACCCGTTTCCACAAGGAAGAGACCGCCAAGGAGGCCGCCGAAAGGGATAAGCTGGCCAAGGAGCTGGCCGCCTATGGCGATATCTTCGTGAACGACGCCTTCGGGACGGCCCACCGGGACCATGCTTCCACGGCGAGTATCGCCAAGTTCGTGCCCGTATCGGTGGCGGGCTTCCTTATGGAGAAGGAGGTCCAATTCCTGGAACCCATTGTTACGAGTCCTGTGAAACCGCTCGTGGCCATCATCGGCGGGGCCAAGGTCTCCAGCAAGATCGCTGTGCTGGAAAGCCTCCTCAAGAACGCCTCCGCCCTGGTGATCGGCGGCGGTATGGCCTACACTTTCCTCAAGGCCCAGGGCCGCCAGGTGGGGAAGAGCCTGGTGGAAGACGATCAGCTTGACACGGCCAAGAGTATCCTGGAAGCCGCCAAAAAGACCGGCGCCGGGATCATCCTCCCCGTAGATCAGGTGGCCGCCGAGACCTTTGACGCCGCCGCCAAACCTGTGGCGGTGGATAGCCAGGATCTGCCGGACAATCTCATGGGCCTGGACATAGGCCCCAAGACCCTCGCCGAATACAAGACCGTACTAGACAAGGCTAAGACCATCATCTGGAACGGCCCCGTGGGGGTCTTTGAGTTTGAGGCTTTTGCCAAGGGTACCGAGGAAATAGCCAAGCTTGTGGCGGCGGCTACCGCCAAGGGTACTATCACGGTGGTGGGCGGCGGCGATTCCGTGGCGGCGGTGAACAAGTTCCACCTGGCCGATCAGATGAGCCATGTCTCCACCGGTGGCGGCGCCTCTTTGGAACTGCTTGAAGGCAAGAAACTTCCCGGCATTGAAGTGTGCCGTGGATAATAAGGAAGGAATTATATGAGTAGATCATACTACATTGCGGGTAACTGGAAGATGTATAAGACCCGCCCGGAAGCGGCGGATTTGGCCAAGGCTCTGGTTGCCGGGCTCAGGGGCGGGAAACATAAGTACCTCGTAGCTCCGGGCTTTACCCTGATTGAGACCGTGGCGCCTATCGTCAAGGGAACTAACATCCGCCTGGGGGCCCAGAACTGCGCCGCCGAGGAGCAGGGGGCCCACACGGGGGAGGTTTCGGTGTTGCAGCTCAAGGACCTGGGGGTAGAAACCATCATCCTGGGCCACAGTGAGCGGCGGCATGTCTATAAGGAAGACGATGCCCTGATCAACAAAAAGGTCAAACTGGCCCTGCAGCACGGTTTTGAGCTGATCCTCTGCGTGGGGGAAACCCTGGATGAACGGGAGGCCGGCAGGGCCGAAGCGGTCTGCGAGACCCAAACCGTGGAGGGCCTCAAGGGGGTCGCCGCCGGGGATCTGAACCGGGTGGTCATCGCCTATGAGCCGGTCTGGGCCATCGGTACGGGGAAAACCGCTACGCCCGAAGACGCCGACACGATCCACGCCTATGTGCGGCAGGTCATTGCCAAGCTCTACGGCCAGGGGGCCGCAGAGAAGATGATCATCCAGTACGGCGGCTCGGTAAAGCCCGAGAACGCCGCCCAGCTCATGGCCAAGGAGAACATCGATGGGGCCCTGGTCGGCGGTGCGTCCCTTAAGACCGAAACCTTTGTGCCCATTGCTCAATTTGGCTAAAAGGCACTTAGCCCGGCAGCGCGGCCATAGGCCGGCCGGTATTTTTTTTCAAAATTCTTAAAAAGCGCTTGACATTATTATCAGGAAGGGATAGACTGCGGCTATGCTGATGGCACGAAGATTTGAGCAAAGCAGCCTAACCCCGGCCCTGTGGGGCCCGTCCCCGATAGCGCAGTTTGCACGCGCCGGCCAGAATGTTCACAATAGCCTAGTTTGCGCTTTGCGCAAACTAGGCCGCAATCCGGCCTGGGCCGGATTGCGCCCCCCCCCCCCCCCCCGTATTATAGCCCCCATTTAACGGTCCCATGTAGGGCTTCTATTTCTTGTTCACAGCGCCTGTCCTGCCTTGCGGCCCGTCCTGATTCCCATCTACCCTGTCCCGCCGCAGAACGGTACGCCATTATGTGCCCGGCGTACGCCCTCATGTGTCAGGCGGAGGCTGGTGTACCCCAATCCCTAAGCCCTTTGGCG
>JAITON010000025.1 GCA_031289935.1 Treponema sp. | reverse complement strand
TCGAAGATAGCGTAGCCGGACTCTACAAGTGCGGGTGCGTAGGGCTGCGCCGCCCCTCCCCGGTCGATGATGTGTAAGCACGAGGACGAAGATAGCGGCGGCGGACTATCGGGGACATTTAACTGGGAACAACCTCTATTGGCCCTGTTTCCATGCATCATCATGATAAAGTAACTTTATACCATCACGAGGGATATGTCAAGGGGTTTTTACGAAAATCGGTAAAATTTCGCGGGGAGGGTCCGTGTTTTGTGGTCTAATCGTGTAGTTTGCTGGCAATCCTACTGGATGGCGCCCATCCTACCGGATGGCGCGCTGCCCGGTAAGTTCCAGGGAGGCCATTTCCGCCAGGCCGAAGTCGGTATTCTTGGAAAAGTCCTCGGCGTACTGATCCCAGAGCATGTCCTCGTACATTTCCCCGGCAAAACCGGTGTCTATAAAGCCCGATTTTTGTACGGTACTCCGCATCCCCGCCAGGAGGCTCTTGAGCAGGAAGGTCTCCAGGGCCTCGCACTGCTGGAAAAGTTCGCTGGTCTTGTCGATCCGGGCGGCGCTGCTTCCGCTGGAAGCGACGCTTCCTTCGGAAGCGTTCGCCAGGGTCTTGTCAAGGACCGCCGCAAAGGATTCCCCCGTAACGGCCTCCGTTGTTTCGGCCCGGCGGAGCAGGGCGTCCATCTGTACCTGGGGGATGTTTTCAATATATAAGCTGCCTATACTCTCGATACCCATGTTTAACCCCTTGTTTTAATGCTACCGTTTAAGGCCCGTGGCGGTGCCCAGCATATTGTCGCTGGTCTGGATGGTCCGGGAATTGAACTCGTAAGCCCGCTGGGCCACAATGAGGTCCACCATTTCCTTGACCACCGATACGTTGGACATTTCCAGGAACTTTTGCTGGACCTGGCCCATGCCCTCGTAGCCGGGCCGGCCTACCACGACGTTCCCCGATGCGGCGGATTCCTTAAAGAGGTTCTCCCCCACGGCGGTAAGGCCCACGGGATTGGGGAAGCGGTAGAGCTCAATCTGGCCCACTTCCACGGGCTCGTCCTCGTCGGGGATCTTAACCGAAACCCGGCCGTCCTGGCTCACCGTAATGGTCTGGGGGAGGAAGTTTTCGGGCATCACGATGTCGGGGAGCACCCAGTAACCGTTAGAGGTAACCAGGCGGCCGTTGGCATCCACCTTAAAGGCTCCGTCCCGGGTGTAAGCAGGGCTGCCATCGTACATCTGGATGCGGAAGAAACCTTCACCCGCAATAGCCAGATCGGTAACGTTGTCGGTGGCCTGGAGCGCCCCCTGGGAGAACATACGCTGGGTGGCGGCCACCTTGACGCCGTGGCCCATCTGGATGCCCACGGGAACCACCGTGTCTTCGGTGGCGGGGCTGCCGGCGATCTTGATGGTCTGGTAGAGAAGATCCTCAAAATCGGTGCGGACTTTCTTATAGCCCGAGGTATTCACATTGGCCAGGTTATTGGAAATCGTATCAATATTCGACTGTTGACCCATCATGCCGGCCGCGCCGGTCCACAAACTTCGTACCATCAATTAGCTCCTTGTAATTTTATCAACCAAATCGTGTAACTTGATTTATCAACACACCCAGCATGGAATCGCTGTTTTGCACCGCCTTCTGGTTGGCCTCGTAGGCGCGCTGCACTTCGATCATCTGGACCATCTCGGTAACGGGATCCACGTTGGAGGCCTCTACAAAGCCCTGAATCACCCGGGGCCGGTCCCCGCCTTCTATAACAAAGGCCTCGCCTGAGACATCGGTGGCCTTGTAGAGGCTGGAGCCCTGCTTTTCGATATAGCGCTCCAGGTCGAAGTCCACGATCTTGAGGGTGTCCAGAAGGACCGGATCCTCCCACTGGTTGGCTTCCTGGGCAATCATGGGCTGGGGGTTGTCAATATATAGGGCGTTGATCCAGATGTTGCCGTCCTTATCAACCTGAAAGTTGTTTTCCTGGACCCTGATGGGGCCGTGTTCCCCGAGTACGGGGTAGCCTTCCTTGGTTTCCAGGTAGCCTTCCACGCCCAGGGTGAAGGCGCCGTTCCGGGTATAGCGTTCCCCCCAGGGGGTCTGGACCGCGAGAAAGCCCGGCCCGTCCAGGGCGAGGTCATAATCGCCCTGGGTCTCCTTGAGGGCTCCCTGGCTAAAGACCGTATAGAGCTCGTTGAACTCCACACCGGTACCCAGCGTGCCGATGATGGGGGCTGCGTCGGAGGAGCCGAAGGGGTTGAGCCTTACGCCGTCGTCGTTGGTGCGGCGCATGAGCAGTTCCGCAAAGGCCTTGTGAACGGTAACGTCCTTTTTGTAGGCATTGGTGTCTACGTTTGCCAGATTATTGGCCAGCGCGTCCAGCCTGAATTGCTGGGCTCTCATGCCGCTGGCGCCGGTGTACCATCCTCGAATCAACTGCCGCCTCCTTCCGTCTTTTCAAATATCGGTAAAACAAGCGATAAATTGAGGATGAATGTTCTTCCTTTAGAAGGCCGATGATGCTATAATGGCGCCGGTATGGAGAAAGGCGCAGCGGATCAGCATGGGTACAGGGTTTCTCTGGGGCATCTTGCCGCCGGGGGGGCAGCCCTGGGGCGTCTTCCGGACGGCAGGGTCCTGTTTGTGGACCTGGCCGCTCCGGGGGACCTGGCGGAGATCAGGATCACCGAAGAACACCGGAGCTGGGCCCGGGGGGAGCTCCTGGATATCCTTAACCCCGGTTCCGAAAGAATAAGGCCCCTCTGCCCCTATTACGGGAGCTGCGGGGGCTGCGGCCTCCAGCACCTGGCCTACGGAGCCCAGCTTGAGGAAAAGGCGGCTATCCTCTGCGATGCCCTCAGCCGGATCGGCGGTCTCCGGGACCTGCAAGAGCGGGGCCCGGCCTTGCGGATAATCCCCTCGGCGGAATACGGCTACCGGAACCGGGTCCAGTTCCACGGGACGGCCCAGGGGGCGGCCCACGGGGCGGCCCACGGGGCGGGATTTAAGGCCCGTAAAAGTGAAACGATTATCCCCATCGAAGACTGCCCCGTGGCCGATGCCGGTATCAGACGGCGGCTTAAAACGGGGGGCATCATCCCGCCGGCCGGCCGGGACCGTTTTACGGTCTATTCCCGGGGGGAGCTTTTCCTGCAAGAGGGGGACGGCCGCCTGGGCCGGGTCTCTATCCTGGGGAGGGACATCATCATGGAGGCAGGGGTTTTCTTCCAGAGCAATGCCGCGATGCTGGAGCTCCTGGCGGGAGAGCTCCTGGACATTGCCGATGGGGCCGACCCGGGGTTAGCCCTGGCGGACATCTACGCCGGGGTAGGGACCTTCGCGGCCCTCCTGGGGGACAAGTTCAAAAGGATCGATCTCATAGAAGCGAACCATGCCGCCCTGGACCTGGCCCGGATCAACGCCCCCGGCGAGGGCAACCGGTTCTTCGCCCGGCGGGACGGGGACTGGCTCAGGTCCTTCCTGGGGCAGACGAAAAGGGGGGCGAAACAGGGACCCTCCTACGGATTTGCCCTGGCCGACCCTCCCCGGCAGGGGCTGTCCCCCGGTATGGCCGCCTGGCTTGCCGCCTCGGGCCCCCCGGTCCTGGCCTACCTCTCCTGCAACCCCGCCAGCCTGGGCCGGGATTCGGGGATTCTGGCCGCAGGCGGCTACGAGCTCGCATCCCTCAGTTTCTACGACTTTTACCCCCAGACCGCCCATATTGAGAGCCTCGCGGTATTCAGACGGCCAGAGGCGGCGGTATGAGGGCGGTTCTGAGCCTCGCTCTGCTGCTGCTCCTCCTGGGGACCCCGCTCCGGGCAGCAGAGACCGCCGATACGCCGCCGGTCTGGCGCCAGGCTTTGGGAGGGATCATTCTGGGGCCCCCCTCGGTCCAGGCCGGTTCCGTGGCCATGATCTGTGACGGGAAAAACCTGCGGACCCTCGGCGCCGGGGGGAGTTTCCTCTGGGATTTCTATGCCCAGGGCAGGCTGAGCCCTTACCTGACCCGTTCTCCCGAGGGCACGAGCTTTGTCTGCCGGACCGACGGCATCCTCATCGCCGTAAACCGGGCCGGCCGGGAACTCTGGCGGATCAACCTGGGGAAGGTCATCACCGCCCCGGTGCTCCAGGGCTGGGACCGGCGTATCTTCGTCTTTACGGGGGAAAAAGTCTCCTGCTTTAACGCTGCGGGATATACCCTCTGGACCCTGGCCCTGGAACATGAGGCGGCCCTGGCCCCCCAACCGGATCTGTCCGGGGGAATCCTCCTGGCCCTGGACAACGGGGAGCTCCTCCGGATCGACGCCTTTGGCAGGGCCCGCTCCCAATCCCTGGGGGCGGCGCCCGCAGCCGTCGTACCCCTGGCGGAGGAAGACGGGGAGGCGGCGCTGATCCTCTACCGGGACGGCAGAGCGGCGATCTCCCGGCCTGTCCGGGCGATTTCCCGGCCCGTCCAGGAGGGCTACCGCCTGGATCCCCTCCCGAACCTGCCGGCCCCTCCCCTGGCATCCGCAGGTTGGCAAGGGACAGCGGCCGCCGGAAAAGGATCGGCGGCAGTACTCCTTCAGGACGGCCGGCTCATCCTCCTGGGAGAAGGGGGCGGCAGGATCCTCTGGACCGGGGAAAGCCACGTTCCCGCCGGTACCCGCGCCGGAGACACGGCCCTGCGCTTCGACGACCAGGGCGTCTTCGTCCTTTCTCTAACGGGGGTCTCGAAATTCTCCCTCGATGGGGACCGGCTCTGGACCTTCAGGCTCCTGGGTTCCTCGGCCCTCCCCGCCCTCGGCGAAGACGGCCTCCTCTATTCCGGGGGTGAAGACTGGATCCTCTACGCCTACCAGGTAGAAAGCGGCCCTGGCCCGGATTCCGCCGGGGATCTTGTCGGGAAGAACGCCCCGGCCTCCGGGGGCAGTTACGGGCTGGGAAGCATCCCCCCGGGAATCAGGCCCGGCGCCAGTGAGGCGCCGGACCGTCTGAACAGCATCTGGGAAGATATCCGCTTGGGCAGAACCGGCGACCGCGAAGAGGACCACGCTGCCTGGCTCATAGCCCTGGCCCGGGACGCTCCGGGAACCCCGGCAACCTCCCGGGCGGAGGCGGCGCGGCTCCTGGGCTACCTGGGTTCCTGGGAATATATCCCCTTTCTGGCGGAACTCTACTTTAAGGATGACGATTCCCTGGTGAAAATCGCGGCCGCCGAAGCCCTGGGCAGGATCGGGGCGGACCCCGGGGGGATCGTCCTGAGAAGCTTTAGCAACCTCATACAGCCGCCCCTTTCCTACCGGAACGAGCAAGTCCTCATGGCCACCGCCGCCGCCACCGGAGCCATCTGCCGTTTCTCCGGCCCCCTCTTGAGCGGCCCCGCCGCGCAGATACTGATCGCCCTCTGTGCCCGGGATCGTCCCGCCGCAGTCCGCGCCCGGGCCCAGGCGGAACTGGATACCCTGGCCCTGTTTGACCCCTAAGAAGGCACGAGAAAAACGTCAGGTTAACCGGCGCTTTCCCAGGTTTAGTTAAGTTTCCAATTATATATTTGCCATATAAAACCCAGCGGCGCCAGGACTCCGCCTTTATGAACGCTGAGGGTAAGCCTAAAGAAGAAACGCATACCCCCTTCGCCGGGGTTTATCAGATCAAAACCAAGATCCATAGGCAAAGCCATAAAGACAGGCCCCCGGGTGTCGTAGGCCGGCAGCCCCGGCTCAGTAAAGCTGTAGACCGGGATATTAACGCTGAGCCCCATCCCCGCGTAGAGCCAATCCAGGGGAGGGAAGTTCACATAGACCATCACCGGGATCGTAAGACACAAGGGCGTTGCCATGTAATCCGAAGCGTTAAAATTCCTGGGTATACTTTGGGCCACAATATAATACACCTCTGGATGAACCATCAATCCTATACTAAGGGAAAGCTTGTCAAAAACGTAGAATTCATAGCTAAGGCCGATATCCCCATAAAGGCTAACGTAGCCCGGGTCTCCGGTTTCCTGTAGCACGGCGCCGCTTAACATACCCCCCAGGCCCAGATTCAGGCCCAGCAGCATGTCATAGGGCTGGTGCCTGGTTTCAGGTTCAGTCTGGGCGAAGAGGCCCGCGGCCATGAGCGTGAACAGGAGCGCCATAGATTTTTTCATAGTCCCTCCCGGGGTTTAGTATTTCCGGATTTCAGCGTCTAGATAGGCCACCCGGTTCCGCCACCAGAGCTTCATCTTGGCGATTTCCCCGTTATAATCCGTGCCGCCGCTCCATTGCCAGACCTGATAGTTCTGCTGTTGCGACGCATAGAGCTCCTCCGCCATCCCGTCAATAAAGTGTATCATACTGTCGATATCCGCATATTTTTCGATCCACCGCGCCTTGTACCGCGCGCGGAACACCGGGTCTTCAAAAAACTTACGAAAGAAAAACTGGCCTTCAATACCGTCGAATTGAACGATAAAGGGGATTCTGCCCGTATATTTGGTAAAAAACGTTCTTGCCGTAGCCTCCTGGAAACCAAAACCACTGTCAAAGTCCCACAAGGGCCCCAGCTTTATTTTTGCCCCCGCCCCCGCGTCCCGGTACATATACACCGAGGCAGGGCACTGGAGCTCTGTGTTCATCAAGAGGTCGTTGATCAGGATATAATCAACAAAATTATCCAGGTCTATTAAGTCACGGTAGCCGCTTTCGGGGAAGCTCTCCGCGTATAAGGCGGCCTCCAGGGCGTTAATAGCGTCCTTTACAAAATCATAGCCCGACGGGCCCAGGTCTTCGGGGGATTTTATCATCACCGGCAAATGAATAATGCTGGTTTTGAATTTGGGCTCCTCGTCATAGTGGAAATCCAGTTCCACGAGAAAGCCCTGGTCCTCGTCAATGTCTACCCGCCCGGCGCCAACCTGCACCTGTTCGGTCAGCACATAGGTGCCTTCATACACGCCGTTCAGCACGAGATCTACCGGGATATAATGATTCGTATAGGCGAAGCCGAAACGCGCCCCCAGTTCAAAGGCGATGATGTTCATCAGCATGGTGGGGTCCCGGAAATTCGCCAGGAGCACCCAGCTCTTGGCCTGTTCCAAACCAAAGAGCCCTTGTTTTGATGTAAACTTGAGGCGGTAGGGCTTCTTGGGATAGACCCAGGTCGAGTTGCCCCGGCCCCGGATCTCCGCGTTGTAGTCGTCGGCGGTCAGGTTATGGGCGGCATTATCGGGGTCGCTGATTTGAACAGCCGCTTTAATATAGTATTCTTTACTGGTGATGGACTGATTATGTTCCGTGTTTATGATGACCTGTGGCAGCCCGGTATTTAAGGCGGCGGGGTCCACATAGCCCTTGGCGTCGCTATAGGAATCGCCGCATCCGGCAACACTCATAACGAATATTCCTGCTATTATTATTAGTATCCCCGATAATACAGGTCTATTTTTCATAATAAACCTCCCTATTGTTATTCCCATAGCAGCCGGCAGCCAAAGGCTAATCGCAGGATGTGATATACCATATAGAGAGAACCTTGTCAATACCTGCTGTAAAAGAACCGGCTGCCGCCCCGGTCAAAGGCCCGCAAAAAAAGCCTGTTCCAGGCTGGTGGACCCCTGAAACAGGCTTAAAAAGGCCGTTGGTTATTTGCCCGTAAAAGCTACGGGCAAACCGCTA
>JAITON010000018.1 GCA_031289935.1 Treponema sp. | reverse complement strand
GAACCTCTATATCAAGGCCTCCGGGGCATCCCTGGCAGAGGCAGGGGAGGAGAGCTTTGTGCGGATGGACCGGCGGAAGCTGGCCCGGATCTGGGAACGGTCCTATCCCGGGGATGCGGCGGCCCGGGAAAGCGCGGTTTTGGCGGACATAATGGCCGCCCGGGCTCCCGGGGAGGAAGAGAAACGGCCCAGTGTCGAGACCCTGCTCCACGATCTCCTGCCCTTTGCCTATGTGGTCCACCTTCACCCGGCCCTGGTGAACGGCCTTACCTGTTCCCGGCGGGGCGAGGAGCTTGCGGCGGAGTTTTTCGGCGGCGCCATTCTCTGGATACCTTCGGTCAATCCCGGCTACGTGCTTTCCCGGACCGTACGGGAGGCTATGGCGGTCTATACACGAGATAAGGGCCGTGCCCCGGATATCATCCTGCTGCAAAACCATGGAGTTTTTGCCGGGGCCGGTACACCGGAAGCCGCCGGCCAGCGTTACCAGTTCCTGATGGATACGGTCCGGGTCCGGGTGAAGCGCCGGGCGGACATGGCCGGGGGGCGTTCCCGCAAGCTTGGGCCCCTCGGGTCATCGGACAAGCTGGGGCAGTTTCTGGCGGTCGCTGCGGGGGCGCCGGTGGCGGTTAGTTTCCTGGACAACTGGGAGATTGAAAAACTGGTACAGGACCGGAGGGCCTTTGAGCCGGTGTCCGGGGCATTCACGCCGGATCATATCGTCTATGCCGGGAGCGATCCCCTCTTTATTGAGGCCCCCCCCCATGGCGGCCCCTCCGAGGAGGCGGTGGCGGCGTCCTGGCAGGCCCATACCGCCAAAACAGGCAGGGCGCCCAAGATAGTGGCGGTGGAGCGGCTGGGAGTTTTCGGTATCGGGCCCACGGAAAAGGCTGCGGGACTGGCCCTGGAGCTCTTTCGGGACTCAATCCAGGTGGCGGCTTACGCGGAATCCTTCGGGGGCGGCCGCTTTATGGACCAGGATCAGATTGATTTCATCAACAATTGGGAAGTGGAACAGTACCGCGCTGCGGTATCGTTCTAAAGTTTCCGGTGCTGCCGGAGGAGGAACTCTATGAAGACCTATCAGAACAAGGATGCGATTGAGACTGCCTACGGGCTTGCCGAGGCGGCCTACGCAAACTTCGGCGTCAGCACCGGCAAAGCCATCAAGGCGGCCCTGGCGGTCCCGGTGTCCGTCCACTGCTGGCAGGGGGACGATGTAACGGGCTTCGAGGGGGCGAAGGGGCTTTCGGGCGGGGGAATCCTGGCCACGGGTAACTATCCCGGCCGGGCCCGGAACGGCAATGAGCTGCGGCAGGACGCGGAGTTCGCCTTCGGCCTGATTCCGGGGAAGAAACGCTTCAACCTGCACTCCTTCTATGCGGAAACCGGGGACAAAAAGCCGGGCCGGGACGAGTTGGAGCCGGAGCACTTTAAGACCTGGATGGCTTGGTCCAGGAAGAAGAAGATTCCCCTGGACTTTAACCCCTCGTTTTTCTCCCACCCCCTGGCGGATGAAGGTACCCTGAGCAGCGCCGACCCCAAGGCCCGCAGGTTCTGGATACGCCACGGTATCGCGTCCCGGCGGATTGCCGCGGCCTTTGGGGCCAACCAGGGCTCCCCGGCGGTGAACAATATCTGGATTCCCGACGGCTCCAAGGACCTGCCCGCAGACCGGCTGGCCCCCCGGCAGCGGCTCAAGGATGCCCTGGACGAAATTCTGGCGTTGAAGCTGGACCCGGATACGGTCACCGATGCGATGGAGTGTAAGCTCTTCGGTATCGGCAGCGAGGCCTATGTGGTAGGTTCCCACGAGTTCTATCTGGGCTATGCGGTCGCCAACAGGGCCAAGCGGATCAAGCTCTGCCTGGATATGGGCCACTTCCACCCCACGGAGACCATTGCCGACAAGATTAGTGCGGTGCTCCTCTTTGTGCCCGGCGTATTGATCCACTTTAGCCGGGGACTCCGCTGGGATTCGGACCACGCAGCCATCTATTCCGATGATCTCCGGGAGGTGTGCCGGGAGATTTTCCGGCAGCAGGCCCAGGGTCGTATCGACTTTGCCCTGGACTTCTTCGACGCATCGATCAACCGCATCGCCGCCTGGACCATTGGCGGCCGGAGTATACGAAAGGCCATGCTGGAAGCCATTCTGGAGCCCCGGAAGCTCCTGGTAGAGGCCGAAAACGCAGGCCGCCGGCATGAGCGCCTGGCCCTGATGGAGGAGTACAAGACCCTGCCTTTCGCCGCAGTCTGGGACAAGCTCTGCCTGGATGCCGGCGTCCCGGTGGGTCCCGACTGGCTGGCTCCCGTGGGCGTCTACGAGAAGACGGTCCTTGCGATGCGGAAGTAGCGGAAGCAAGGGAACTACAGATGATGGAACGGAGCTTTGTGATGCTTAAGCCCGGCGTGCTCCAGCGCCGGATAGCCGGGGAAATTATCGGCCGGCTGGAACGGAAGGGGCTCAGGATTATCGGTCTCAAGATGCTCCGCATTGACCGGCCCCTGGCGGAGGCCCATTATGCGGAGCACCGGGGCAAGGGCTTTTACGGGCAACTTATTGAATACACGATCTCGGGGCCGGTCCTGGCCATGGTTCTGGAAGGGGAGGCTGCAATCCGGCGGATCCGGCGCCTTGCGGGGCCTACGGACGTGGAGGAATCCCTGCCGGGGACCATCCGGGGGGATTTCGCCGCCAATACCCGGCTCAACATTATCCATGCGTCGGATTCCCCGGAGAGCGCCGGGGGGGAGATCGGCCGCTTCTTCCAGGCCGGGGAGCTCTGCCCCTGGGAAGACGGCAACGCCCCCTGGTTCTAAGAGTTAATTTCGGAAAATTCTCATCAGAATAGTATTAAGCTCCCTCTTTTTGCTTGCCTTTTGGACTCGGTTTTTATATCTTAGAGCAATGCTGGCATAACCAGTTGCCTCCCGGGTTTCCTCACCTCCTTTTCCCGGGGGGCTTTTTTTGGTCCAAAATGGATCGCCGCGCCCCCGTGTACAATCCTTGGGACAGACGCTATAATCACCTGTATGGCAAAGAAGATACCGCTACATCTTAGAGCGCTTGTTTTAATGATCACGGCAGTTGCCGGGGTACTTTCCGGCTGTTCACGGCAGGCTGAAGCGCAGCCGGTTGATGATATGGAAGCCTTTCTGGAGCGCTATTCCGAGGAACCGGACATGGAAGAGATGTTTGACAATTTTCTGGACCGCCTCCTGGAGCAGGCTGAATTGCCGGAGGATGTGGCGGCCGGCGTGAGGCTGGCCGCTGCCGAAGGGCCGGCCTTTATTATGGACCTGCTGATGGTCCTTACCGGGGAACCGGCTCTACGGGCCCTGGTGGACAAGCAGCACCCCCTGCCCGATGGCTACGCGCCCGATGACCTGGTGCGCCTTGAGGGGAGCGCCGGGGGAGCCTCCTACACGATAAGCCGGGGGGACCTGATGCTCCGTAGGGCCGCCGGGACCGCCCTGGAGGAGATGGCCGCCGCAGCCCGTACCGGGGGCGTTACCCTGATGGCATCTTCGGCATACCGGTCCTACGACTACCAGGTAACGGTCTACAACCGGAACGTGGCGGAAATGGGCCGGGAGGTAGCGGACCGGGAATCGGCCCGGCCGGGTTACAGCCAGCACCAGACGGGCCTGGTAGTGGACTTCGGTTCCATCACTGACGAGTTTGCCGGAACGTCTGCGGGCCGCTGGATGGCCGCCAACGCGGGCCGTTTCGGCTGGTCCCTGTCCTTCCCCGACGGCTACGAAGCGGTTACAGGCTACCGTTGGGAAAGCTGGCATTATCGCTATGTAGGCCCCGTCCTGGCGGCCTTCATCGACGCCTACTTCGGGGGTATCCAGCAGTACGGCCTGCGTTTTATCTATGAATGGGAACAGGCCGGGGGCTAACCATGAAAGCGCGGCTCTAGGCCGCCCCAGGCCGGCTCTGGGCCCGGAGCTTCCGCATCTCGAAGCCGATGAATACCGCCGTCAGAATAATCGCGAAGCCGTCCGCTACGGGCTGGGCGATCACCAGGCCCCAGAGGCCCCAGAGCCGCCCAAAGATCAGCAGGCAGGGGATAAAGGCAATGCACTGCCGCAGGGTGGTCAGGAAGATCGACATCCTGGGCCGGCCGGTAACCACGAAGAGGTTGGAGGACACCACCTGGAAGCCTGCCAGGGGCATACAGATCAGGGCGATCCGCATGGCCCGGGGCGCGAAAGAAAGGAGCTGGGGGCTGCCCTGGGGGGCGAAGAGGCGGATGAGGGCATCGGGGAAGAGCTCCGCCACGGCAAAGCCCGTCACGCAGATGGCCGTAGCCGCGGCAATGGCCAGGAGATAGGCCCGGAGCACCCGGTCGTACCTCTTGGCCCCGTAGTTGTAACCCAGGATCGGCTGGGCCCCCTGGTTGATCCCGAAGACGGGCATAAAAATCATCATGCTGATAGAACCCAGGATGTTCATCCCCGACAGGGCGATGTCCCCGCCGTTGGCCACCCCCAGGGTTTCGGCGGCATACCAGCCGGCGCTCATGTTGACCAGGAGCTGCACCCCGGACATGATAAACTGGAGCAGAAACTGAGCGGAACCGAAGGCCATGATCTGCGCCACCATGGCCGCGGAGGGCTTGAACCGGTTTAGTTCGAGGCGGATTACCGCCTTTTTCCCGAAGCTGAAGGCCAGGAGCCAGACCGCCGACACGAGCTGGGAGATGATCGTGGCCCAGGCCGCCCCCTCGACCCCCCAGCCGAAGCCGAAGATGAGGATAGGGTCCAGGATCATGTTGAGCCCCGCGCCAATGAACATGCCGGTCATGGTGATAGTGGGGAAGCCCTGGGCCCGGGTACAGTGGGAGAAGCCGAAGCCCAGCATCGCGAAGATCTGGCCGTAGAGGATGATCCGGTAATAGCTCCGGGCGTAGATCAGGGACACGCTGCCTTCCTGGGCGCCCAGGAGCGAGAGCAGGGGGTCCAGGAAGGCAAGCTGGAGGACCATCAGGACGATGCCGGAGCCTAATAATAGAAAGAAACAATGATTCAGGGCCTTTTCCGCGTCCTGCCGTTTGCCCTGGCCCAGGCGCATGGAGATAAGGTTGGCGGACCCCACGCCGAAGAGCATGGCAAAGGCCATGGTGATGGTCATCAGGGGCATGACCAGGGAGAGGCCCCCCAGGGCGACCTCGTTGACCCCCCGGCCCACCCAGATACGGTCCACCACATTGTAGAGGGCCTGCACGATCATGCCGGTAATGGCCGGCAGGGAAAACCTAAGAAGAAGCCGGCCCACGGGCTCCACGCCGAGGCGGTCTGCGGCGTTCAGGGCCGCGGGGCGTATGTCTGACATGGGCCTAGTCTCCCATGTATCGGCCGCTTTGTAAAGGCCCAGTTGAATGTCCCCATATTATAGCCATAATCCGGCTAGCCGGATTGGGCAAATCTACCGGTTCCCCCAGGAGTCTTGCGGACAACGGGACGCGGCTCACGGACAGCGGTACGCGCCCCGGAACAAGAGCGCTCCAGCCCGGAGCCAAAAGGTTTTGTCCCGGAGCCAAAAGGTTTTGCGCCGGAGCCAAATGGTTTTGCGCCGGAGCCAAATGGTTTTGTCCCGGAGCCAAATGGTTTTGCGCCGGAGCCAAAAGGTTTTGCGCCGGAGCCAAAAGGTTTTGCGCCGGAGCCAAATGGTTTTGTGCCGGAGCCAAATGGTTTTGTGCCGGAGCCGAACAGGTAGAGAGTACCATAAACCAGTTAGGAGGATATTATGGCGCAGAAAATTGCAAAATATCGGCTTCCCAATGGCGAGGAAGCCCTGGATACGCTGGCAAACGGCGTTTTTACCTATGCGTCGCCCCACATTGACGGCCCTTCGACTGGCTCAGGGACCGGGGCCTCTAGGGCAGGGCGGGGCGGGGCCGTGGAGGCCCTGGCAGTCTGCCTCCTGGAACAGGATGAGGGCGCGTCCAGGGAAAAAAACGCACTTTTTTTTACTAATTTGGAAAAAAAAGCTTGACATTTTACCAGGGCTGGTGTACAATTAGAGCATGTTGATGATACGAAGACCTGAACAAACCAGCTATTCCCGGCACGGGGGCGCAAATTTACCCGGCAAACCCGTACTATTGCCGGATTGCGCCACGCC
>JAITON010000014.1 GCA_031289935.1 Treponema sp. | reverse complement strand
CCTGGAGGCCGGCGGCGATTTCGTCAGCATATTCGAACAGCTCCTCCTCAGCACTACGAGCTGGGCCATCCGCATGAATGCCCGGGCCAACGCCGGCCTGGGCTGGAAATTCTAGGGCCGGGGCGGCAGCTTGGGCGGCAGGGGGCAGTAGGCAGAGAAGATGGTCCCTCGCAGAGGCCGGGCATGGTAATGTGAGGGTTTAGGACGCGTGTCTTAAGGTTTAGGACGCGTGTCTTAAGGTTTAAGACGCGTGTCTAAAGGTCTTAGACGCGTGTCTAAGAGTGTTAGACGCGTGTCTAAGCGTGTTAGACGCGTGTCTAAGCGTGTTAGACGCGCGTCTAAAGGTCTTAGACGCGTGTCTAAGCGTGTTGAACACGCGGGTAAAAGCTATTTTACCCGTTAAAAATAATTATTTTGGAGGTTTATATGTCGAGTTGGTTACCAAAAGGGGAAGGGTCTGCGTGAATATGTGTGGAACAAACCTGCCCGTGTGGGCGGTTATAAGGAGTTTTGTATGAAGAAAGCGTTTTGTATTGTTGCCGTATTCTTCGGCGTTCTGTGTGCGGTTCAGGCGCAGTGGGAAACCGAACAGGTCAAAGGCGGTCTCGTCATTACCAGCAGCGGCACGGTCGTTACCATACCGGCCAGTATAAACGGCAACTATAACAGCATTGCTTATGGCTGCCCTAGCCAAAAAGCTTCTGTTTAAGGGCCAGGGCGGTAGGGGTCGCCGCGAGGCCTCCCCGGCTGGTTTCCCGTAAGGATTCGGGCAGGGAACGGCCTACCTCGGCCATAGCGGCAATCACCTCGTCCACCGGGATCAGGCTCCTGATGCCCGCCAGGGCCATCTCGGCGGCGCCAATAGCGCACATAACCCCACCGGCGTTCCGTTTGATGCAAGGCGATTCCACAAGCCCCGCCACGGGGTCGCAGACCAGGCCGAGCTGGTTCTTGAGGGCCATAGCGCAGGCCTCGGCCGCCATGGCGGGAGACCCTCCGGACAGCTCCACCAGGGCCGCCGCCGAGATGGCCGCCGCGCTGCCGCACTCTGCCTGACAGCCCCCCTCGGCCCCGGCGATACTGGCTTCCTTGGCGATGACCATGCCGAAGGCCCCGGCGGTAAAGAGGGCCATCACCGCCGCATCTTCGCCCAGACCCCGCTGATCCATCATGGTCAGCACTGCGGCAGGTAAAATCCCACAGGAACCGGCGGTAGGGGCCGCCACGATTTTCCCCATGGCGGCGTTGTACTCCGCAATGGCCAGGGCCCGGACAATGGCCTGGGCGCAGAAGGCCCCCGACAGAGGGTTCCCCTCCGCATAGGCTGCCATTCGAAAGCCGTCGCCCCCGGAAAGGCCGCTCGTGGAACGGAGCTCTTGGACGGCCCCCTTTTCGGCGGCCCGGCGCATTACTTCCAGGGTCTCCCGCATCTTCCGGACCAGCTCCTCCGGGCGCTGTTCCAGGGCCGCCGCCTGGTCCTCCAGGACCAGGGCCGAGATAAGGCGGCCCTCGGCCTCGGCCTGCTTCACCAGAGCCGCGATAGAATGGTACTCAACAAGCTCACTCATGCTGATGGGCCCTCAAATACACCACGCTGTCGATATGGGGGAGGCTCCGGAGCTTCTCCACCACCGCAGCGTCCATGAGCCCGTCGGTCTCGATGGTCATCACCGCCTGGAAGCCCTTGTGGGGGCGGCTTAGCCGGAAGTTGCCAATGTTGATGCCGTACCAGGACATGAGGGTAGCCACCTCGGCGATCATGCCCGGCATGTCCCGGTGGGCGATAACCAGGGTATCCGCCTCCCCGGTAAAGGCGGTCTCCATCTCGTTTATTGAGGTGATAAGGATATTGCCGCCCCCCACCGAAGCCCCCTGGACCGCACATTCCCGGCCGCTCTGGCCGGTCAATCGTATCCGGGCCGTGTTGGGGTGTGCGTGGGGAATGCGGATCTCCTCAATCTGGTAGTCCAGCCCCCGTTCCCGGGCAATGGCAAAGCTTTCCCGGATGCGCTCATCGTCGGGGAGCATCCCCAGGATGCCCGCCACGATGGCCCGGTCCGTGCCGTGCCCCCGGCCCGTCTCCGCAAAGGAGCCCGCCAGGCCGATTTCCGCCCGGACCGCCTCCTCGGCCAGGATTTTCCCGCTGACCCGGCCCATACGAAGGGCCCCCGCCGTATGGGAACTTGAGGGGCCAATCATCACCGGACCGATGATGTCGAAGATATTCATATTGTATACGGATAAACCTGATTACGGCATCTATGCCCTGGCATACATGCCCTGGCATAATATACCACGCCCGGCTGCATAAATCAGCGCTTCCCTAGACTTTTTTCGTGATATAGTCGCTCTTAAGGCACCGGGTGCAGATCTTTAAGGTGAGGGTGGTACCGTCGATTTCGGTCTTGACCTTTTTGAGGTTGGGCTTCCAGACGCGGCGGGTATGGTTCTTGGCATGACTCACCGAGTTGCCGGTAACGGTATGTTTGCCGCAGATATCACAGGTTCGTGACATGATGTTCCTCCATAGAGCTTTCAACTTTATGGTAAATCCAAAAAAAGGTCAAGCCCCTTCGCCCCTTTAATGGTCTTCCCCGGGCACCGGGATAGGGTACTCTCCGGTGAAGCAGCCCAGGCAGTAGCCGCAGCTATTGCTGTTGTTTTTGCGGCCCTTACCTGCCGGGGCAGGCGCGGCGTTGAGGGATTCCAGGAGGCCCTCCACGGAGATAAAGGCCAGGGAATCGGCCCCCAGGGAAGCGCAGAGTTCGTCCACGCTGTTGAGGTTGCTGATAAGGTCCTTACGGTGGGGCGTGTCGATGCCAAAATAGCAGGGGAAGCGTACCGGCGGGGAGCAGATCCGGATATGCACCTCCCGGGCCCCGGCCTTGCGGAGGATCGACACCAGGCGGCGGCTCGTGGTACCCCGTACAATGGAGTCGTCGATAACCACCACCCGCTTGCCCTCTACCTCGCTGCGAATCACGTTGTGCTTTACCGAGACAGCCCGTTCCCGGTCCGCCTGCTCCGGAGCGATGAAGGTACGGCCCACGTACTTGCTCTTGACGATACCCAGCCCGTAGGCGGTCCCCGTGGCCCTGCCGTAACCGATGGCCGCAGGAACACCTGAATCGGGCACCCCGATAACCAGATCCGCCGCAACGGCCGATTCCCGGCCCAGGAGCTCCCCGGCCCTGACCCGGGCGGCGTAGACATCCAGGCCATCGAGCACACTGTCGGGCCGGGCAAAATAGACGTACTCAAAGGCACAGACCGCCCGGGGGGTCTTCTCGCTAAAGGTAAAAGAGAGCACCTGCTCCTTGTTGATGATGATAACTTCACCGGGCTCGATGTCCCGGACGAATTCACCCCCCACGGCATCGATGGCGCAGGACTCGCTGGCCAGGATCCAGCCCGTATCCAGCCAGTCCGGCTTGCCCGGCTTGCCCGGCAAGCTGAGTTTGCCCAGGCAGAGGGGCCGGATGCCGTTAGGGTCCCGGGCGCCCACCAGGGCTTCGTCGGTCAGCACCAGGAGCGCGTAAGAGCCCTTGATGAACTTGATGGTATCCGTCAGGGCCCTTTCGATGCCCTTCTTGTAGTTTTTAGCGATCAGGTTGACGATGACCTCGCTATCGCTGGAGGAGGTAAAGCCGACGCCGGAATCCTCCAGCAGTTCCCGTACCACATCCGCGTTGGTCAGGGTGCCGTTGTGGGCCACCGCAATGGAGCCCAGCTTGAAGCGGCTCACAAAGGGCTGGGCGTTCTCGATAGAACTGGACCCGGAGGTAGAGTAACGTACATGGCCGATAGCCGCCTGACCCCGAAGCTGGACAATGGACTCGGGGGTAAAGACCTCCCCCACGAGGCCCATCCCCTTGCGGCACTCAATGGACTTGTCCCTCAGGGCCGCGATACCAGCGCTCTCCTGGCCCCGGTGCTGTAACGAGAAGAGACCGTAGTAGACCAGGGGGGCCGCCTCCCGGTCTTCGTTGGCGCTAAACACCCCGAAGACACCGCAGGCTTCGTGTAACGCGTCTGCGCCGCTCATGTTTCCATCCGTTTGAGTATCTCGGCGTAGGCTTCCCTGACGCTGCCCAGGTCCCGGCGGAAACGGTCCTTGTCGAGCTTCTCCCCGGTGGCGGCGTCCCAGAAGCGGCAGGTATCCGGGGAGATTTCATCCGCCAGCACCAGTTCCCCCGCCGGGGTCCGGCCGAACTCCAGCTTGAAGTCGATAAGCCTGACGCCCCGCCGGAGGAAAAAGGCCGATAAGACCTCGTTTACCTTAAAGGAGAGGGTCTTGATAGCCTCAATCTCCTCGAAGCTCGACGCCCCAAT
>JAITON010000135.1 GCA_031289935.1 Treponema sp. | reverse complement strand
GGAATGCTGGCGCTCGTGCTGACATTCACAATCGTGCTGGCGGGTTGCCCGGACCCGAGCCAGACGGCGGCGGAGAAAGCGGCGAGCTTCAGAGCCGACCACGCTACGGCGCTGGCGTTGGAGGTTGCAAGTGTGGCAACTGCCAACAAGGGGATAGTGGAAGCGGCGCTGACTGCTTACGCGGGTTTGGGCGAGGACGTGAAAGCCCTGCTGGGTACGGAAAAGGCCAAGCTGGATAGCCTTTCAGCGAAGATCACCCTGCTTGAGGGAATTTCATCGCTGGTAACCGCGCTGGGCGAACACGCTGCTGCTAACGGCCCGGCCGTTACCCTGACCGGCGACTCTACGCCGACTGCCGACGTAACGGTCCCTGCGGGGGTTACCTTGACCGTCGCTAGCGGCACGCTGACGGTAGGCGCGGGGCGCACCCTCACCATAGCAGCGACCGGCGTCGTAACCGTAACCGGCGTACTCGACGTGGCCGCAACCGGCATCGTCAAGGTCGACGGAACCATTACCTACGACACAGACGACGCTACAAATGTTGTTCATGCGACGGGTTCCAAGTTCGTCTACAGTTCGACGGCAAACCCGGGCCTGACCGACGCTTACATTGGTGGTACGAGCAGTACTACCCCGACGTGGACGGTTGGTGCTGGCGCACTCTTCACGGAGATTGCGGGAACCACCAGTACGGGCACTCGCCGCAACTGGACACACGAGATTTCCGGCGGCACCGTAACGCTCAATAAAAAAGCGGCCTATGGTACCGTTACCGATGATTCCAGTTCCTTGACGGTAACCTCAGGCGGGAAATTGAGGCTTGCTACAGAATCTGACTCCCAATCTGTTGGGCTAATAATCAAGGCTAGTGGCGGGCAGCTCATACTTGAAAACTTTAGCAGCATTGATAGCACCAGCACGGGCGTGCTGTTCCTTAACAAGAGCAGCGGAGCCTCGGAAGCCGCCTCAACGGCTACTGGGACAGGGAAGGTCACTGTGAACAGCGTTGCGTATACGGTTCAGTATATTGGTGCGATTGCAGGCTTGACTGCTGATACACTGACCGTCAACGAGTAATCTAGTCCCCCCGCCGGACATCCTAGGCGGGGCAAAAGCCCCCTGGTCGCAAGGCCGGGGGGCTTTTTCTGGCGCCGGTGAGCCTTTTACCGTAGACCGTGGGCGCTTTACCGGCACCGGTGAGCCCTCGCATGAGCGGGTTACTTTTTTTGTTTATACGGCTGCTTCAAGCGGTTCGGGGACTGCGTAATCTGCGGCTTTCATTTGGTCAAGGCGGCGGCGGGCCATTTCAGATACAATGTCCGGCGGCAGCATCTTCAAAAAACGCTCGTGCCCAAACCGAAGCCGCTGGCTGTCCGCATCCCGCATGGGCGGTATATCGGAAAAATCAATCGGGTATTTGTCCATTTCCGCCAATTCGGCATCAATCCTCATCCTTTCATCCAAAGTTCGATTCAAGGTGTTCATGGTAACTCCTTACTTCATAAAACAAATGGCAAGCTTTCATGGAAAAGAGTGAGCTCCCTCGGAGGGAACTCCGGTTATCTTAGCTATCCTCGGAGCACGCAATCCGCCACAGGCGGATAGCAGCGGTCTACTGACCGCACGCTCCCTAGGGCGTAAACCCCTGGGTAATGGCCTGGGAAATTTTGAGCTTGAGGAAGTTGTTTTCCTTTTTGAGCTTGGCGACTTCGAGCTGCTGGGACTTAACGGTCTCTAAAAGGTCCCCCTGGGTCAGGGCCCCGGAATGGAGCAGGTCTTCCACATATTCGGTCTTGCTTTCAAAATCGATCTCGGCCTCCAGGGCGGCTTCCTGGAAACTATCGTCCAGCTCCCGCTCGTCCAGGTCGAACTGCTCCTCCGGGCTCTGGAGAATCTTGTCGGCTATGCGGTAGATAGCCTGAGACAGGACGGCCTGGGGTTTATAGAGGATGATGGGGAGCCGCGATGCCAGGGCCGTGTCCTGGAGCATGTCCCGGTAGATGATCCCCAGGTGCTCAATCCCAAGCCCCAAGTATTCGGCGCAGGAACGGCGGATTTTTTGGGCCACTTCAACGTCCTGGGGGTTCTCAATCAGATTCATGATGAGCCGTGGGTGGAAGTGTCCGGCCACCTTGAAGTATTTGGCGTAGGATTTTTGGTCGATGCGGCGGATATCCTTGAGCATCTGGGGGATATAGAGCCGCCGGGGGCCGGAACCGGTCTTGCGGACCCGTTCCAGATAGGTCTGGGCGGCGGTACCCCGGGAAAAGACCGTATACATGAGCCGGAACACGGTATTCTTGAGGAAGACATAGGCGTTCAGGGTGGCGGTAACAGCCGGGGCGCTGACAATGATACCCTGGCCCGAGAGCAGGAAAAAGTCCAGGATAGACTGATGAGTCCCCGCGCCAAGGTCCAGGATAAGGATATCGGTGCTGGGGGCCAGGGCCAGGAACTGTTTAACCAGGGCGTTCCGCTGGCTGGCCTTGAGGTTGGCCATGCCGGGGATTTCTGCGTCCCCGGGGATAAAGCGCAGGAGCGGAATATCGGTCTTGGCGATGACCTTGGAGAAATCCGCCTTGGGGTCGTTCAGAAAGGTGCCGATTCCTTTGGCCGGCGCCTGGTGGCCGATCACCAGGTGCAGGTTCGAGGCGCCCAGGTCCAGATCGGCGAGCACTACCCGCTGCCCGGCCTGGGCAAAGGCGATGGCCAGGTTCGCCGCTACCAGGGACTTACCGACGCCACCTTTACCGCTGGCCACCGGAATTATTCGCATGGAACAGTTCCCTCGATGCCGGCCACGATGTTTGATACCGGCGTTTCCTGCGCTCCAATGGCGGCCGGAAGCCTCCTCTGCAAAATATAGCCTCCCAGGGCGGAAAGCCCGTCCAGAATGGTGAACAGGAGCGTCAGGCCTAGGAAACCCAGGGTTTGCAGGGTATCCGTCCCCAGGCCAGCGGCGATGTAGCGGACGGAGAAGCAGAACCAGCCCAGAAAGGCTGCGGTGGTTACGAGCTTTCCCGCCGCCGCCAGTGGCAGATAGGGCAGATACCGGGCCGGACGGACCGCTACAAAGAGGCTCATCAGGGGAAAGAGCGCGTTAGGGGCAAAAAAGGCCATGGCCGGGAAGGCGAGCCCTGCTTCCCCGCCGGGGACCGGAAACAACATAATCCCCAGCATCAGGAAGAGCCGGAACACATCATAGACAAACAAGGCCCACCGCAGGGACCGGTACATGCGCATAGGGAAAATGTACGGCTATAACGGAATCTTTTCAAGGGGGCCGAAATGACAAGGGACGCAGCAAAAAGGTTGCGTTGAGTGCTACCCGGAACGCCGGCAAACAAAAACCAATTGATGGGTGATACTAGATTTGAACTAGTGACTTCTACCGTGTGAAGGTAGCACTCTCCCACTGAGTTAATCACCCCAAAAAACAACCAAGTAGATAAGCCGAACTGCGCACTCTCACTGAGTTAATCCCTCCCGCCGGATGGTTTACCCATAGGAATGGATTAACTTGATGCTCTTGCTCCCGGCGTCATCGCCCCATAAGACCTGCAACCGGACCATTAAAACTATTTTACCGCTATGGTCCGGAATTGTCAAGCGTTTATTACCCTGAAACCCCCGGTTCGGCGTAATTTTTGTACAAAAATCGGCGGATCTTCTGCTGGGCGTTCATCTCGAAGGGCTCCTTCCGTAGGGTAAAGTCCACGATCTTCTTGTAGGACGGCAGACTGCGGTTGACCTGCTCAATTTCCTTCTTCACGAGATTGTGGATAAAGGCCTCGTCAGTATCCTTGCCGGGATAATCGGCGGCCAGGAGCTCTCTGTTGGGCACCACCACGGCAAAGACGTGCTCCCCTAAGTCCGGGTCCTTGCGGCCCACAACGAGGATCTCCCCAACTACCCGGGACTCGCCAAAGTGGACCTCAATCTCCTCGGGGTAGATGTTCTTGCCCCCGGCGCTGACGATGAGGTTCTTTTGGCGGCCATTGATGAAGACAAAGCCGTCGCTGTCCCGGTAGCCCAGGTCTCCGGTGAGGAGGTAGCCGTTGGGGTCAAAGACCTCGGCGGTGGCATCGGGATTCTCGTAATAACCCAGCATGAGGGAGGGGGATTTAACGGCGATTTCACCCACCCCGTCCTCGTTGGGGTTCACGATCTTTACGTCGGTGTACTTGACCGGCAGGCCCACGGACTCGTTCCGCTTGTGCCAAGGGGTGCTCACACAGATGAGGGGGCTGTTTTCACTCATCCCATAGCCCTGGACAATGTTGAAGCCGAAGGAATCGAAGAAATCTGCGGTCTGGGGGTTCAGGGGGCCGCCGCCGGCTACCATTATTCTGATGCTTTCCAGTTTGGCCTTCCGCCTGAAGAACATGAAAAACTTCTGCCCCCATTCGTAGTTCCCCTGCTTGGCCTCGTCCAGGGCGATCTTCCTGAAGATGTTGAGTACCGCCCGGACCGGGGCGGGGAGCTTCTGGTAACCTGCGGCGATGGCGGCCTTAACCTTGTCGTAAAGCAGGGGCACGGCGATAAGGAAGGTCCCCTGGGCATCGTGGATATCGTCGATAACCACCTTGCCCACGAGCTTTTCCACGATAATCGTGGAGCAGCCCACGGAAAGGGGGGCCAAGAAGGAGCAAGTGGTGGGATACGTGTGATGCAGAGGCAGCACGTTGATGAACACGTCCCAGTCGTGGGCTCGCAGGGATCGTACGGCGGCGCTTACGTTGGTGATAATCCCCTTGTGGCTCAGGGTAACGCCCTTGGCAAAGCCCGTGGTCCCCGAGGTAAAGACGATGGAGGCCGGGGCGTTCTCTGGAATCTCCGTTGCGGCAGGCAGTTTCTGGGTCCCGGCATCTTTCCCAAAAGCGCCATCGGTAACGCCGCATTTGGCCGCTGTTTTGATGCCCCGGTCTTCCAAGGAAGCGGCGAAATCCTGCTTCCGCTCGGAGTAGAAGAATGCCTTTGCCCGGGTGATCTTCAAAATATTGGCACATTCTTCTTCGGAAACCAGGAAGTCCACCGGCACGATGGTACAGCCGGCCACCACAGTTCCCATCCAGACGGCCATCCACTCGGGACGATTCTCCGCCCAGAGGACCACTCGGTCGCCCCTGGAAAGGCCCGCAGCTAGAAGCCCACGGGCGATCCGCTGGCATTCATCAGCAAAGCGTCCATAGGACCAAATGGTGAAGTCCTTCTGCTTCCCGGATCGGAAAAAAATGGCATTTTTGTTCTGCCATTTCGCGGCCTGACCCTCAAGCCAGGCGATAAAATTCGGATATTCAATATCCGGCCAGTCAGCTACGTAATCTTTAGGTTCCAACATATCTTTATTATAGACACTTTCAAAAAAATCGTCAAGGAAGAATACGAAAAAATTTACTTTTTTGCAACTTTCTTCAAAAACAGGAGATTATTGGGCATCTTCCTCCTCGGGTAAGGGAAGATCTATGGCGCCTTCCGGGGGAAGGGCCTGCTCCAGACGGCGGAACCGGTAGAGGGCAAAAACCTCCCGGCCAAAAGACGAAAGCTCCCAGACCTCATCCTCGCCACCGCTGGAACAGCCCGTCAGTTTAAGGAGGTTAAAGTCGGCCAGAAGTTTCTTCACCGTATTGGAGGGGATGGGATAGTCTCGACGAACGGTCCGGGAAAGATCCGGGTTCAGGACGCTGCCCAGGAAGCGGGAAATCTCCGAAGTGGTTTTGCCTGTGTAGAGCTCCGGGGCCAGGAGCTTGAAAAGCCGGAGATAGCCGGAACTGATGGTGTTTTCCCAGGTTTCACCAGAAGTATAGAAGAAACTGAGGGAAACTTTGTTGGCCGAAAGGATCCCCAGGGCGTGCTTTACTTGCTCCTCCCGGCGGACCGGATCGGCCTGGACCAGGAGATGCCGTCTGAGCTCCTCGTTGGCGGCCACAAGGCGACCCATGACTGCGGCGGCGGAGGGCCCCCCGGCGGTATCCCCGGGAATCCAGCCATTCCGGGGATTGAGGAAGATCTCCCGGGTCAGGATTTCCCGGGTTTTATAGCGAAGATCCTCGGCATTGTTCCAGAAGACGTGGGAATGGGCCTGGAGCTTCTGCTTAAAAGCCTCCAATGCGGCGATGTCCGCCGGGCCGGTATCTTTTTTCGATGCCTTCCAGCGGGCTTTTGCCCCGATAAGGAGGCCGATAACCGGAACGCCGCTCTGGACTGCCGTCTCGTAGTCGGTCTCTACGGGGCTTTTCCCCTCTTCGCCGGATGAAGACGCGCCAGAGCGATAGGCCGTAAGGACAATACAGTAGTCGGCCTCGGCAATATTCTTGTGCATAATCGCCGCCCCGATAGGATCGACCGGGTCCAGCGCCTCTGGAATTACCGGTATATGCCCCAATTCCCAGATGGTCCGGGCTACCGCGACCCGTTCAACCCGGAGATCGTCTTGGGTGGAGCTAAGATAGATGTGATATTTCCGTATCATATCTCTAGTATAATACGAAAAAACAAAAAAATACAGGGGTGGACGCCACTGATATATCATGGTATAGTATCAGCATGATTGGTTTTCTTATAAAAAAGACCTTTTTCGACCTCTGGGATAATCTGCTTAAGCTGGCGGCTGTCAATATCGGCTTTATCGCTTCCCTCGCCTTTCTAGTTTTTATCCCCCCGCTGTTGGCAAGTATCCCCCTCCTGGCGATCCTGGCAAGCCTTATGGGCATTCTCTGGCTGGCCATCTACTTCCAGGCTGCGGCCCTCTCCCTCAAGACCGTGTCCGATTATAGCTCCTTTGGCGTCCGGGATTTTTTCCACAATATCAAGGAAGGCTGGAAACCGGGGCTGGTTCTGGGGGGCCTGGTTTCAATCATGTGGCTCATGGCGTCCATGATTATTCCCTTTTACCTGGACATGGGCTCCCTCTTGGGGCTTTTCCTGGCGGCGGTCATCTTCTGGGCCCTGGCTATAGGGGTACTGGCCCTGCAATTTTTCTTTGCCATCCGCTCCCGGCTGGACACCAAGCCCCTCAAGATCATCAAAAAGTGCTTTCTTATCTTCTTTGACAATGCCGGTTTTAGCCTTTTTTCTTTTATCCACAACCTGGTGCTGCTGGTGATTTCGGTCCTGACCGCCTTTCTGATCCCAGGGCCCGCAGGGGTCCTCCTCTACCTGGACGAGGCCCTCAGGCTCAGACTCCTCAAGTACGATTGGTTGGAGACGAATCCCCCAGAGGCTGCCGCAAACGGCCGCCGCAAACGGCCGCAGATACCCTGGGACGCCCTGCTGATCGACGACCGGGAAAAGACCGGGACCCGGTCCCTGCGGAACTTTATCTTCCCTTGGAAAGATTGACGGAACAGGGTACGGTAAGCGCTACAGGTTTGACCTTCCGTGGTACCCCCGCCGGAACCGGACGGCATAACCGGAGGCAGTATGGCCGCAGGCTCCTTAGACCGCCCGGTAGAAACCGCACTTAAGATAGCAGGATTCATCGTAGCCCACCAGAATGGGGTGATCCGCCGCTTGGCTGCGGAAGTCCAGTTGGAGGAGCCTCCGGTCCGCATCGGCGGCGCTTCGGTGATCATGCGTTTGAAGCGGCCCTCGTCCAGGGTCTGGCTACAGGAGCAGCTCACCAGGACGCCGCCGGGCCGGAGCAGGGAAATGGCCCGGAGGTTGATCTCCTTGTAACCACGAAGGGCCCCTTCCAGGGCGGACTTACTTTTGGCAAAGGCCGGGGGATCCAGGACAATAAGGTCGAACTTCTCCCGCCGCCGTTCCGCCCCCCGGAGATAGTCAAACACATCGGCCTCCACGGCGCTTATCCGGTCTTCGAGCCCGTTGAGGGCGGCGTTCATCCTGAGTGTCTCCAGGGCCGTTCGGGAAACATCCACGCAGATCACTTCGGCGGGTTCCGCAGCCCTGGAAGCACGGGCGGCATGGATGCCGAAGCCGCCCGTGTAGGCGCAGGCGTCCAGTACCCGGACGCCCTTCCCGGCCTCTCCGCAGAGCCTTGCCGCCCAGGCCGCCGCCCGCCGCCGGTTGTCCCGTTGATCCAGGAAGTGGCCGGTCTTCTGGCCTTCCTCCACATGGACCAGGAACGGAAGACCGTTCTCGAAAACCACGATACCCTCAGCCGGGAAGCTCCCTTGGATGAGGCCCTCCCGGGGGGCCAGCCCTTCCAGCTCCCGGACCCGGGATGCGGACTTCTCCACGATTCCGGCGGGGGCGCCCAGACCGTCTTTTCCCAGCGTCTCATCCAGGGCGGCGAGAATCTCATCCCGCCGGGCGTCCATACCCCAGGCCAGGAACTGCATGGAAAGCCAGGAAGCCGGAGGTCCCCAAACTTCCTGCAGGGCCTCAAAGCTCAGGGGACGCAGCGAGAGCGCCGCCATATCGGCCGTTAGACCAAACGGCCAGCCCACAAAGCGGTCCACGATGAGGCCCGGCAGAAGGTCCGCCTCACCGAAAACGATACGGGCGTTTTCCCGGCCCAGGTCATAGCCGGCAAAAACCCGGCGGGCCAGGGCCTCCCGGACGCGGCGCTTGAAGAAGCCCTTGTCCAGGCCCTCCTTGGAGGGGCTATAGATCCGGGCGATAATTTTGCTGTTAGGGTTGACGATGGCCCGGCCCAGGTATTCCTTCCGGGAACTCTCGACATCGGCAGTTTCCCCGGCTTCCAGGTCCGTTATACCGATGGGGATACCGCCGCCAGTATTACGGCCATCGATCGTGGTACGGTTGCCGCCGGTTTTACCGCCGGGCTGGGGCTTGAGGAGCCGGGCCACTTCGTTGTCGTAGACCCAGGGATGGCCGGACCGGATGCGGGCCTCTTCGCCGGGCTTGAGGATGATCCGTTTCATGGCTTCTCCTCCGGCGGGCTGCGGCGTACGATAAACTCCATGCCCGATTTCCAGGAACTTTCAATCTGCGCCGCCGCCTGGGACAGAAAGTATTCCTGTACGCTAAAGGGCGCGTCCGCTCCCGGCGTCCGCCGGGTCCAGCAGCCATCGCTCCCCAGGACCCATGCCTGGCAGTTGTCCCGAAAATAGGCCTCCAGCACGTCCCGCAATTCAGCCCGCAGGTCTTCCTGGAGGACCGGGAACATCAGCTCTATCCGGCGTTCCAGGTTCCGGGGCATCCAGTCGGCGCTGGAAAGGTAGAACTCTTCGGCCCCGCCATTGGCAAAGTAGTAGATGCGGGAATGTTCCAGGTACTGGTCCACGATACTCGTTACCCGGATGTGTTCCGAGCGGCCCGGCAGACCCGGAACCAGCATACAGATACCCCGGATACAGAGGTCGATCCGTACCCCGGCCTGGGAAGCCCGGTAGAGGGCCCCGATTACCTCGGGGTCCGCCAGGGCGTTCATCTTGGCCATGATCCGGCCGGGGTTTTCCGGCGTGGACCGCGAGAGCTCCCGGTGAATCATAGCCAGGAGCCCTTCCTTGAGGGCCGCCGGCGCGATCACGAGCTGCCGCATAGAACGGATCACCGAGTAGCCGGTAATCATGTTAAAGAGGAGGCCCGCGTCAAAGGCGATGTCTTCCCTGGCCGTAAAGAGGCCGATATCATCGTATAACTTCGCGGTCCGGTCATTGTAGTTTCCCGTGGACAGGTGCACATAGCGTTTGATGCCCCCCTGCTCCCGCCGCAGCACCAGGCTGATCTTGGCGTGAACCTTGACCCGCGCCAGGCCGTAGATGACGATGACCCCCGCCCGCTCCAGATTCCGGGCCCAGGAGATGTTCCGCTCCTCGTCAAACCGGGCCTTGAGCTCCACCACGGCGGTTACGTGCTTGCCCTTGAGGGCCGCCTCCTCCAGAGCCCTTACAATGGGCGAGTCCCCGCTGGTACGGTAGAGGGCGGTCTTAATCGAGATGACCGCCGGGTCTGCCGCAGCCTCCTGAAAGAAACGCACCACCGGATCGAAGGCCTGGTAGGGCAGATGGAGCATCATATCAGCCTGGCTGATCTGTTCCCAGAGGGAGATGTCGGCGGAAAAACGGGGGCTGGGATAGACTTTCCGGGGCGGCGCCCGCAGACGCTCGAAGTCCCGGGCTGAGACGATCTCCGCCAGGGGCAGGTCCAGGGGCCCTTCAACCCCGTAGAGGTCCTCCGGTCCCAGTTTCAGGAGCGAGGCCAGCGCGTCCCGAAGCCGCTGGCTGCCGTCCCCGGCCCCGCTACCGGTAGCGCTGCCGGTAACGGTGAGCCCCCCTTCGGCATAGACCATACGCACGGCCCGGGAGGATTCCCGGCGATACAGCACCTCCTCCATGGCCTCGATAAAGTCCTCGTCCCGCTGCTCGTCCACGGAAAAGTCCGCGTCCCGGCTGACCTTGAAGAGCATACTTTCCCGGACCCGGTAGCCCGGAAAGAGGTAACTCCCCCAGGTAAGGAGCATATCGTCCAGCAGGGCCCAGCGCCCCTTTGGAAAGGGGACGATACGGTCCACCACGGCAGGGATCTGTACTATGGATATACACTCATTTTGATTATCCGCGGTTTCGCCGGTACCAGCCGGTTCCGGGTCGGCGGATAAGAGAAAGGCGGCATGCAAGGACAGGCTGCCGATGGCGGGGGCGGCCTCACCGGTCTTGAGGCGCAGGGGGGTCAGCACGGGGTAGACCTCCCGCAGGAAGAAGGCTTCCAGGTAATCCATATCCTCCAGGGAATAGGCATCGGGGCGGACCAATTCCAGGCCGTTCTGAGCCAGGGCGGGGAAGATTTCTTCCCGAAGGCAGCGGTACTGCCGGCCGGTAATATCCCGGACCTTTTCCGCCGCCGCCCTGATCTGCTCCTGCGGCAAAAGCCCCGAAGGATCGGGCCCGGCCCCCGCACGCATGGCCCGCTTCATGGCCGCCACCCGGACCATGAAGAACTCATCGAAATTAGAGGACACAATCGACAGAAACTTGAGCCGGTCCAGGGGCGGCAGGTCCTTCCGCAACCCTTCCCCCAGCACCCGGCCGTTAAAGTCGAGCCAGGACAGATCCCGGTTAAAGTAGGGCAGGGGCTGGTTTGCCGCAGGGCCCGCAATGCTGGCAGGGCGAATAGTATTCTCCATAGGCCAGACTAGCAGGTATGGCCCAATGCCGCAAGGGCCGGGCCTTTACCACTCCCGGGGGCTAAAGCCCTCCGGGGACTCGATCTGCATCGTATCCCCGGATTGCACGATCACATAGAGCCCGGCTTCCAGGGCCGCCTCTTTTACCCTTTCCGGGAACACCGCGCCGGCCAGAGCCCCGCGTATCACGCGGCGGTCCTGATGCTTGTCCATGTATTGCCGCAGTATTTCCAGCCGCCTTTCGTGGTGCTCTATATCCTTTTCCGTGGGCCGGCTCTTGATTTCCACCGCCACCGAGTAT
>JAITON010000152.1 GCA_031289935.1 Treponema sp. | reverse complement strand
GCCCAGCCGCGCCCGGCCACAGCCCCGGAGCATTACCCTGGAGCGGGACCAGGAGGAGGCGGTGGCCTACGATGGCCGCTGGGGCATCATCATTGCCGGGCCGGGGACCGGGAAGACTGCGGTCCTTACGAGCCGGATCATCAGGCTCATTGAAGGGGGCTCTGACCCTGCGTCAATCCTGGCCCTGAGTTTTACGGTCAAGGCCGCCGGGGAACTTAGGGACCGTATCGCCCGATATACCGGCAGGTATATCGGCGGGCATACCGGCAGGTATACCGGCGGGCATATTGCAGGGCATATTGCCGGGGGCCTTACCGCAGCCACCTTCCACTCCTTCTGCTGCGCTCTGCTGCGGGAACAGGAAGGGACCCACGGCGTCCCGTCAAACTTCAGGGTTCTCGCCGAGACGGAACGGCGGGAACTGCTCCGGAAGATTTGCGCAGGAGCGGAGGGGGTAAAACGTACCGGAGCGGAGCGGCTTGGAGCCTATATCGAAGGCCGGAAGCGCTATCTGCTCCTGCCGGGGGAGACCGGCCCGAAGATCGCTCTCTCCGGTAGTTTCGCCATCCCGTCCCCGGACCCCGGCCTGGAGCCCCTCTACGAGCGATACCGGCAGGGCCTCAGGGAAGCATCGCTCCTGGACTTCGACGATCTGCCCGCCGGGGCGGCCCGGCTCCTGGCCGCCGATCCCGGTCTCCTCGAAAAGTACCGGCGGCGTTACCGGCATATCCTGGTGGACGAATACCAGGACATCAACTTTGCCCAATACGCTCTGCTCAGTCTCCTCGTCCCGAATACTCTGGAGGCGCCCTCCCTGCGGGTTATCGGCGACCCAAACCAGGCCATCTATGCCTTCCGGGGTTCGGACCCCCAATTCATCGGCCGCTTTAGCCGGGACTATCCCGAAGCCGGGAGCTTTTACCTTTCCCGGAGCTTCCGCTGCGCCGCCCCGGTACTGGAGGCCGCAGGCCGCCTCAGCAATACCTGCCTGGTTGGCGAAGATCGCCAGGCCGGCCTTTCTACGGTGGAATACCCCACGGAAAAGGCCGAGGCCGAGGGTATCGCCCGGCGTATCGAGGCCCTGGTGGGGGGTACGGGTTTCTTTGCCTTTGACAGCGGGTCTGTTGACGCTGATGACGGCCCGGCATCACAAGCTGATGTTTCCCCAGGCGACTGCGCCGTATTATTGCGGATATCGGGCCTGGCCCCCGCAATCGCCAAGGCCCTGGCCGACCACGGCATCCCCTGGGAGCTGACCGGGGAAGCGCCCTGGTGGGAGGAGGAGCCGGCGAGTTCGCTCATCCTAAAGCTCCGGGCATGGACGGCGGAGGGAAGCATCCCGGCGGCCGGTCCCGGGGCGGTAATACGGTTGGCCTGGGAGGAGCTGCAACGGGAGAAAAGACCTGCCGGAAGCCGCAAAAGAACCTGGAAAGACGGCGAAGCTTTGGACCGGCTCCTGACCTGGGCCGCCATGTACGACAGCCTGGCATCGTTTCTGGATATTCTGGCCCTGAGCGGCCCCGGCGACGGAACCCTGCGACGGGATGCGGTCAGACTCATGACCATCCACGCATCCAAGGGCCTGGAGTTTGACCATGTCTTTATCCCCGCCCTGGAGGAGGGCATCATCCCCTTCACCCTCTTTGACGGGAAGCACGAAGACCCCGCAAAGATTGAGGAGGAGAAGCGGCTCCTCTACGTAGCCATGACCCGGACGCGGCAGGGACTCTACCTGTCCCGCTCCAGGTCCCGGAAAATCGGCAACAGAAAAACGGTCCCTGCACCGAGCCGCTTTCTGGAGCAGCTCAACGGGCTTATCCCCCAGGAAACGGCGACCCTGCGCATGCGGCCGGAAGCGCCCCCGGTTAGCCAACTACCGCTATTCCAGGGAGACGCTGATTAACTTGACGTAACCATCGTTTCCCGGTAGCGGATCTGCTGAATGGAGGAAGCCAGGGCCGCCGCCACCAGGCAAATGGGAAAGACGATGGGCATACCGGGGCTCAGAACCATAAAATCATACATACCGTGGAGGGCCGCCGCGATAAGGAAGCGCAGAACCGAGCGGACCGGGCTCTCCCGGAAGCCCGCGACGGCCATGCCCACCCGGCAGCCACAGGCGCCGTGGAGGGGCGCGGCGGTAAAGGCCCGGAGCAGGGCGATGCCCAGGTCCGCCGCGCCGTAGGTGGCGGTCTCAATAACGGCGAAGCCCAGCCCGGCGGCAAACCCGGCGGCGGCGGCTAGGGCGCGCCGGGGTACGGGTCCTTGGGACGCCGCAGCCGGGGCATCGGCTTCTACCGGGGGCTTCTCAAAACGGAACCAGATCAGCAGGAGGGGGATCAGCAGAACAAGCCGGGCGGCCTCCTCGGTAAGGGCGATCTGGGTAAAGAGCCGCAGAATCACCGAACCCGCGCCGCTATCGCCCAGGGGCGGGAAGAGCCCTTGTAACAATCCCGCCGTGAGCAGGCTCAGGGCGCCGCCCAGGAGAAAGGCCAGGAACCAGAGCAGGCCCAGGGGAAAGCGGCTCAGACGGAACCAGATGAACAGGCCCAGGGCCGGCAGGGCGGATATCAGAATAAGGACGGCAAGAATCCATACATTGTTCATGGCGTTGTCTTATTGTAGCGGTTCTGATAGGCTCTCGTCTATGGGAAAGACCGAACCGGCGCAGACCATCCTGCTCACAGGGCCGAAGCACACGGGGAAGAGCCTCACGGGCCGGGCCCTGGCGGCCCTGGGCTGGGCCGGTTTCACGGACCTGGACGATTATATCAGGGAACGTACCGGGAAAAGCCCCCGGAACCTCTACCGGGAATCGCCCGCTGCCTTCCGGCAGGCGGAAGCGGCAGCCCTGGGGAGCCTCCTCAGATTCCCAGGCCCAAGGATTATCGCTACGGGGGGCGGTCTCATCGACAATCCTGAGGCCATGGAACTGGTATGTTTGAGCAAAGCCCGGCAGACTGCCATCCTGATATACCTGGAGGTCCCGGCGGAGCTTGCCTGGGAGCGCATCGAAGCCGCCGCAAAGGCGAGCGGGGAACTGCCCCCCTTTCTGGAGGGATCATGCCCCCGGGAGCGCCACCGGGCCCTTCACGAGCGCCGGGCCGCCGCCTACCGGGCCGTGGCGGATATCCTCATCCCCGCCGCCGGGAGCAGCGCCGAAGACCTGGCCCGGCTCATTGCGGATTCGTTACAAAGCTAGAAAGCGCCGCAACGAAGTTGCCAGGGTGAACGTCACGTTAATCAGCGCGCTCCCTAGTTAATCAGCGCGCTCCCTAGTTATCGCAATCATTGCTTCTCTTTGAAAATACCCCGGAAAAAAAGGCGGATACTGTCCCAGAACCGCTTGAAGAAACTCCCCTGGGGAACTTCCGCCGCCGTAACCAGAGGGACGCGCCGGAACTCTCCCCGGCTGTCCTGGAAAACCAAGGCCCCCACGGGAGTCCCGGCGGCCAGGGGCGCAACGAGGGGATCATCCAGCTCAATGGTATAGCCAAGCTGATAACCCCGGTTGGCGTAAGCAGTGTAGACGAAGGCATAGGCAGGGCTTTCCCCGGCGCCCCTCAGGAGCTCACCCTCGGCGGGGACCAGTTCCGTCGTATCGAGGGCGCCCTTCCAGACCGGCGCCGGTTCCGGGGCGGCCACCCTGGCCCGTACCGTGTGATAGTTGGCAAAGGCCCATTCCAGAAGCGCCTGGCCGTCGGCGTTCCGCATACTCCGGTCCCCGGCCCCCAGAAGTACCGCCACGAAACGGGTCCCCTCCCGTTCCGCAGTGAGGGCGATATTGTAGCCCGACTCATCAATATAGCCCGTTTTGAGGCCGTCCAGCCCTGCAACCCTGCCCAGAAGATCGTTGGTATTGTATTGCAGGATCGTGCCCGGCTGTTCCCGGTAGCGGGCAGCCACGTTTTCCGGTTTGGGATAGGCGAACTCCGGCAGGGTGTGATACTCCGTCAGGGCCCCGGGGTGGCGGAGGACATACTCCCGGCAGAAAAAAGCGTATTCCAGGGCCGTGGTCAGGTTGTACTCCGACACCCCCGAAGGCTCCACAAAGCGGGTCCTGCTGAGCCCCAGGGCTTGGGCCTCCTGGTTCATCAGCTCCGCAAAGGCTTCCACGCTGGGGGCAAAGCGGAGGGCCACGGCCACCGCCGCATCGTTCCCCGAGGGAATCGCCAGACCCAGGAGCAATTCCCGGAGCGTTACCTCCTGGCCGGCGTTCAGGAACATCAGGCTGGACCGGGGGGGCTGGTTGACGGCCCAGCTTTCCGGGGGCAGGGCTACGATCTCGTCCAGCAAGGCCCGTCCGGCGGCCAGCTCCTCCAGGACCAGGTGCATAGTCATCAGCTTGGCCAGGGAGGCCGGGGGGATCTCCAGATCGGGGTTCTTGGAGTAAAGCACCGCTCCGGTGGCGATATCCAGCAGGACCGCCGCCCGGGAGCCCAGCTCAGGGGGGGCGGTCTCCTGGGCGGCAAGGCCCGGGCAGAGACAAAGGATACTGAGGATAAGGCCCGGGATGCGGGCTTTCCAGCTGTGCATGATGGGAGACAGTATACCGGGAAAGGAGCGGGAAGTACAGTACCGCCCCTTCTCCTAGACTCATTCTTATGATGGTCGAGACGAGCCTTGTCTACGATAGTGTCCGTTGAAGCTCCCCTCCGGCTCGGCTGTTGGCAAATCCGCCCCAAATATACATAAGGAGAAACCATACAACGTGGTTCCGGCCAGTTGATTTTGTGTTTACCTAATTATGGTATAATCCTGCGTCCCTTTAAGGAAGCGCTGATTAACTTGACGTTGGCATACAGGCCGAATGTCCGGTTGCATAAATCAGCGCTTCCTTAGAGATTGCCGGGCGTTTTGTGTCAAGCGTTTCGTTGACAGGAGGCGGGAGGCGTGGTACATTGAAGGCAAGGAGCTTGATATGCCGGCAAAAATACAGACGGGGCTGACCTTTGAGGATGTCTGGACCATGTTTCAGGAAACAGACAAGAAGTTTCAGAAAACGGCCCAGGAGATGAAGCTGAATTTTCAGGAGACGGAGCGGATAGTGAAGGAAAACGCTTTGGCGATAAAGGACTTGAACAAGCAGATGGGCGGTCTGCACAACAGCTTTGGGGATTTGGCGGAACACCTGGTGGCGCCAAATATTGCGGCAATACATGGACAAACATCGCGACAGCCGGGTTATCCGTGGGGCGCTAGCCGGTGCGGTGTTTCCAGAACGGGTAAAAGAAGCGGCCATAGAAGCAGGGTTCTACGTGATCGTGCAAACCGGGGATACGATGCAAATTGAGGCCCCCGAAGGCTTTACCCCCCGGGAGTGGTAAGACCGGTTTTATCATAATCATGGACCATAAAGTATGCCGGGGGCTGGTACCCCGCAAAACCGCTTCCCTTGACAGTCTGCGGACGGATACACTAGGATACCAACCAGGGAGGCATCTATGAAAGCGCTCTTTATCGGCGGCACCGGGACCATCAGCACGGCCATTTCCCGGCAATTTCTGGCCATGGAATCATATCCGGGGGTTGTCGACAACGAGCTCTGGCTCCTCAACCGGGGGAACCGGAACGGCGATCTGCGCACACAAGCCCGCCGCATCGGCGATCTCCACGAGGTCCATGGCGATGTCAACAACGAGGCGGAAACCGCGGAAAAGCTCGCCGGGCTCAGTTTTGACGTGGTGGCGGACTTTATCGCCTTTACCCCGGAGCAGGTAGCGCGGGACTATCGGCTCTTTAAGGGGAAAACCGGGCAGTATCTGTTTATCAGCTCGGCCTCAGCTTACCAGAAGCCTCTGGCCAATTACCTTATCACCGAGAGCACGCCCCTGGCAAACCCCTACTGGCTTTATTCCCGGAACAAGATCGCCTGCGAGGACTTCCTCATGGCAAAGTACCGGGAAGAGGGCTTCCCGGTCACCATTATACGGCCCAGCCACACCTACGATGAACGGAGCGTGCCCCTGGGGGTCCACGGCAGGAACGGCTCCTGGCAGGTGGTAAAGCGCATCATGGAAGGCAAGCCGGTAATCATCCACGGCGATGGGACCAACCTCTGGACCATGACCCACAACAGCGACTTCGCCTCGGCCTTTACCGGTCTTATGGGGAACCCCCACGCGATCGGGGAAGCGGTGCAGATTACCGGCGATGAGACGCTTACCTGGAACCAGGTCTACGCCGGCATTGCCGCAGCCCTGGGAAAGCCCCTTAGAGCGGTCCACGTGTCCAGCGAGTTTCTGGCTGCCTGCGGCCCGGACTACGACTTTACCGGCGGCCTTATAGGGGACAAAGCCAATTCAGTGGTCTTCGATAATACCAAGCTCAAACGCCTCGTGCCCGGCTTCTGTTCCACCGTACGCTTCGACCAGGGGCTCAGGCTCGCGGTGGACTACATCCTGGACCACCCCGAATGCCAACGGGAGGACCCGGAATTCGATGTCTGGTGCGACCGGGTCATCGCCGCTCTGGAAAAGGCCGTTCGGGAAGTACAGGGCTAAAATCTAATCCCCATGTTGAAGCCCCAGGGCGTGTTTTCCAGGACCTGGAGGCCCTGCTTTTTGTAGAAAGCGATGGCCCCGGTATTCGCCCCGTTGACCCCCAGGTGGAGGCCCGGCACTTTTCGCGCCCGAAGCTCGTCGAAAATCGCCTGGAGCAGGGCCCGGCCCGTGCCCCGGCCCTGGATTTCGGGCAGCAGGTCAATATGCAGATGCGCCGGGTAGCTCGCCAGCCAGCCGGGGAGGTCCTCCTCGCGCCTAACCCAGAAGACGCCGCCCAGAGTTCCCCGTTCTATGTCCGATTTACACGCCGCCAAAGCCGCCGGTACGCCGTAACGCCGGCGCAGTGGAGGCAGCCAGACCTCCTCCATCCAGCGGTAAAAGGCCCCCGTGTCGGGCGCCGAAAGGATGTAGCCCCTGGGAACCGAGTCCTCCTCGGCCACCAGGGCGATGGCATCCGGGTAAAACAGATAAGGCGCGGCGAACATCTGGCCCACCAGGTAGGAATCGTGGTATTTGTCCGTAGCATCCTTGCCGGCATCCCCGGTCTTGAGGCAAATCTCGTACAGGTAGGGTATGTCCGAACCTGTTGCAGGCCTAATCATCACATCTCCCATAGTTCACTCCTGGCTTCAGGATAAGACCCCGGGCGGCTTCTGTCAACCGGCTTTCAAGCAGAATCCCGCGCTCCGCTTGCTTTTTTTGAACCGCCATGTTATACTATCAACATCTTGATTTTAGGAGAGGTATGATATGGCCTACAAAATTACCGATGCCTGCGTGAACTGCGGCGGCTGCGAGAGCGAATGTCCCTTGGGTGCGATCTCCGAAAAAGACGACGCCCGCTGGATCGACCCTGCGGTGTGCAAGGGCTGCGGAGCCTGCGTAGCCGTCTGTCCCACCGGAGCCATTGTCGAGGAATAGGGGGCCTTGTATCCCGGCGCTTAGGCGGTTGCTCTGCCTGATGTTCCTCTGTATAGCCCCCTTTGGGAGTGCAGGATGGATTTTTGCCCAGGGATTTCCGGTCATTACCCGGCTCGATAACCAGGACATGGCCTTCCGTCAGTTGAACGCCGACGTAGAGGCCGCCCGGAAGCTCGTCTACAGCAGCGATAGTTCCGTGGGGGATGCATCGTCCTGGCCGGTCCTGGCGGAGCGCCTGACCATCTACCGGTACCATCCGGCGCCGGGGGAGGATCTGCTGGATCTGGCGGCCCGCTGTCTTATCCCCTACGCCGCCCTGGTAACGCTGAACCATCTGGCAGGCTCTTCTCTGGAGAGAGTGGGGACGATTTTGATCCCTACGATACCAGGGCTCTATATCTCCGAGGATCCCAGGACCGATCTGGAGCAACTGGTCAACGCAGGCCGGTCTGGTTCGGGGGTCAGGTTGCTCATTCCCCGGGAGGATGGGAGCAAAGAGGCCTGCCGGTTCATACCGGGGGACGATTTTACACCCACAGAGCGGACCTTTTTTCTGCATCCCGGTCTTTTTCACTTTCCCCTCAGGACCTACCGGATAACCGATCCCTACGGTTACCGGACTAATCCCATTACCGGGGTCTATAAGCTCCATCAAGGCCTGGACCTGGCCGCGCCGCTGGGAACCGAGGTCTACGCCGCCCGGGCAGGGACCGTAGTCGAGACCGGGGAGGACGCGATATACGGCAAATACATCATCATAGAGCACCAGGTTAACGGGGATAACTGGGTCAGCCTCTACGGCCACCTTTCCCATATTGAAGTGGGCTTGCAAAGCAGCGTTGGATTGAGTACAATCATCGGCAGGGTCGGATCAACGGGACAATCTACGGGGCCCCACCTGCATTTCGAGCTGCGACAGCATGGAAAGGCCCAGGATCCGGGGAAATATTTGTTTTAAAGAAGGCTGCCTGCGATGAAGGGCTCTTTTGCCGTTTGTATAACAACGCTCTATCTCCTCCTTCCCCTTGTTGCAGTGGGAGCGGATCCAGTCCGGGTGATGATTAGCGGCCGGGCGGAGTTGTCCCTGGATAATCCGGGGGGAACATCGGTCAGCCTGGCCTATAACGAGTCGGCCCTGATCGTCCTCTCCGGGGAGACCCGGTTTTTCCGGGGGATCGAGGTGGAGATCGTGGTTCCCCAGGACTATCTCTATTACCGGGGAAGCCTGGCCGCAGTGTTCTATGCCGAGACAGAGGGCGTTTCGGGCCTGGGGGTGGCGGACATGAACGCCCGGCAAATCTATCTGGAACCGATACCGAACAAGATTCAGAGCCTGTACCAGATCCCCCTGCGGGCGGGCCACGGCCTGCGGAACAGCCCCTACACGACGGTACTATCCACGGTTGTTCCGGCGGCATCCTTCCCCATGGTTCTCCGCATCATGCCGGTGATCAAGGGTATCAGCACGGAAGTAGAAGCCATGAAATTTACCCTGAACGTCCGGCCCATCATGAGCGACGAAGGGGCGGTGCGCATTGTCCCCCGGTACCCGGAAAACCTCCCGGGCCGGAGTTTCAGCGTCTACATAGACGACCAGTTGATCAGCCCCAGCGAGGAACGGTTTCTCAAGGAGGGGGAGCATCATCTGGTGGTTCTTTCCAGCGAATACCGGAACGAAAGCCGGGTTTTTATCGTTGAACGGGGGAAAATCCAGGATATTGGGATCAATCTCCAGGACCCGACGCCTCTTATCATCTTTGAAGCGCCGGGAAACACCCGGATTTTCTTTGACAATGTACTTATCCTCCCCGGTCAAGGGCCCCTGCCGGCGGAGCCGGGAAACCACGAGCTGCGATTCCAGCTCAACGATTATTCCATCGTCAGAACCATGAGCATCGAAAAAGGGAAGACCTACCGGGTCGCCATGTCCATCGACGT
>JAITON010000140.1 GCA_031289935.1 Treponema sp. | reverse complement strand
AAGTAATAGGCCGCCCCCGCCGCTGCCGAATAGTAGAAGCTGCCCGGATCGCTGCCGCTATTATCGTCCCAGAGCCAGATGTCGTAGCCCAGGTTCACGGCGGCATAGAGGTCCAGATTGGGGATGCCCAGATCCACGTGATAGCCTGCCCGGACGGCTACAAGGACCTCATTATAAGTCCATGCGGCGTTACTTGCGTAGGCGGACCTGGCATAACCGACCGTCCCTCCTACCGTAAGGGGCAGCCCGACGTCCAGGGCGTACTCCACGGTGGCCGTGATCGGCGGAACCAGCATGGTGCCTAATAAACCCGGAAAAAGGAGCCTTAGGACACTCACCCCGGCGCCCACATTAATGAGGATGTCGCCGCCCTCGACGCCCCCGCCGTAGGCCGTAAAGTCCTGCGCGAAGGCGCCACCCAGGGCCACTGCAAGCAGCAGCCCAACCAACAATAGTTTCTTCATGTTTACCCTCCTTAGAGTAAAGTAGTGTAGAATGGTCCCAAATATAGCCGCCGGGTTCCGGTTGTACTATCACGGAAAGCCGTGAATTGGCCCCAATTCCGCCATGAATTTACCGTGATTTTCAGGTCCTGGCGGCGCGTGCTTCGACAGGCTCAGCAACCGGTCGAAGGGCAGCGCTTGACAGACCGGGTAGAATCGGGCACCATGCCTCCAGGTGAGGAGATAGAGACAATTGCTCGTTGAAAAAAAGCGTCAGGGCCTGGTACTCAGGGGCTCCCGGAACATTTTCACGGTCCGGCCGGCCGGGGGAAACGCGCCGGAGACCCTGGAGTGCCGGGTTAAGGGGAAGGTCCTTAAGGGGGTGGAAGGCTTCTACAACCCCCTGGCGCCGGGGGATTTTGTCCAACTGGAGGCCGATCCCCTGCACCCCGGCAAGGGGCTGATTCTTTCGGTGGAGCCCCGGCGGAACCGCTTTACCCGGCTCAACCAGAAGGGCCAGGGTTCCAAGCGGCACTCCGGCGCCCGGCAGGCCGAGGCGCCCCAGCTCCTGGCGGCCAACCTGGACCTCGTACTCTGCGTCGCCACACCGGCGTCTCCCCCCTGGCGGCCCCGTTTCCTGGACCGGCTCCTGCTCCAGGCCGACATCGCCGGGATTCCCCCCCTGATTATCTGCAACAAATGGGACCTCTTCGACGGGGACCCGGATATTGAGGAACGGCTTGAGGACTTTAGGGGCCTGGGCTATGGGGTGCACCGGGTCTCCGTCAAAACCGGCCAGGGGCTGGAGGAGCTGCGGCGGCTTCTTTCGGGGCGGATTGCGGCGCTGGCCGGCCAATCCGGGGTGGGGAAGTCGAGCCTGGTCAACGCGCTGATCCCCGGAACGATGCAACGGACCGGGGGCCTGAACGGGAAATACGACCGGGGGAACCACATTACCTCCCTGTCGGCCCTTTTGGAGGGGCCGCCCCCGGAATCTATCCGCCTGGTGGATACCCCGGGTATCCGCCGGCTCCTCCCCGACGGCGTTTCCGCCGCTGATCTCATCCTCTATCTCCGGGAATTTGCCCCCCTGGCGGGCCGCTGTACCTACGGCCTTTCCTGCTCCCACGCGGCCGAGCCTGGCTGCAAGATCATGGAGGCCGTGGCTGCGGGGGTTATCCACGAGGACCGCTACGAGAGCTTCCTGCGGATCAGGGAGGAACTAAGGGGCAGTTATGGGGAAAATTATGCATGAAAAGACCCTGGCCCTGCTGGAGTTCCCGGTCATCCGTTCCCGGGTGGCGGAGGCTGCCCTGAGCGCCGAGGCGGCGGCCCGTATTGCCGAAACCCTGCCCTGTATTGAGGCCCGGGAGACTGCCGCCCTCAAGGCCCTCGTATCCCAGATGCGGGACCGCATCGATTCCGGGGACGAGGAGCCCCGGGGGAGCATCCCGGACATCGGCCCCCTGCTTCCCCGGCTGGAGGTGGATGGGGCTTCCCTGGAACTGGACGAGGCCTACGCCCTGGGCCTCTTTGCCGGCCGGGGGGACGCCCTTAAGCGATGGATCCTCGCTACGGTGGACAAGCCCGTTACAGTAGACAAGCCCGCTGCAAATGCCCTGGAGGCCCTTGCCCTGGCGCTGCCGGATCCGGGCGGCGTTTTCCGGGAAGTCTTCCGGGTCCTCGACCAGGAGGGCCGGCTTCGGGACCTGAGCGAGTTCCGGGAAATCAAGCGGCGCATCCAGGGGGCCCGCCGGGATCTGGAGGCCGCCCTGGCCTCCTACACGACTTCCGGCGAATATACCCGGATGCTCCAGTCGGCGGTGCCCTCCCAGCGGGACGGCCGCACGGTACTGGCCCTTAAGGCAAACTTCCGGGGCCGCATCCGGGGTATCATCCACGAGGTATCCACCACGGGGCAGACTATCTTCCTGGAGCCCGAGGACGTGGTGGAGCGAAACAACGATATCCTGCTCCTGGAGCGTCAACTGGCCGCCGAGATCCGCCGGGTCCTCCGGGAGATGACTTCCAAAATCGCCGGATACCGGGAAGTCCTGGCGGACTTTCATACGAAGCTGATTTACCTGGAAACTATCCGCGCCCGGGCCCGCTATTCCCGGGATATAGGGGGCTGTTTCGCCCGGCAGGATGATTCGGTTCTCCTGGCCCAGGCCCGGCACCCGCTCCTGGGCGGCCGGGCGGTGCCCATCGACTTTGCCATGAACCGGGACACACGGACCGTGATCATTACCGGGCCCAATACCGGCGGCAAGACTCTCAGCCTCAAGACCCTGGGGCTCCTTGCCCTGATGAATCAGTTCGGCCTGGCCTTGCCGGCGGGGGAGGGGACCGGCCTCCCGGTCTTCGACGGGGTCTACGCCGATATTGGCGACGAGCAGTCCCTGAGCCAGTCCCTTTCCACCTTCTCTGCCCACATGACCAATATCGCCGCCATTGCCGCCGTTGCCGGGGAAGATTCCCTGGTACTTTTGGACGAGCTGGGTTCCGGCACAGATCCTCAGGAAGGGAGCGCCATCGCCATGGCCATCCTGGACCATATCGGCGCCAAGGCGGGCAGGATCATCGCCACGACCCACCACGGGGCCCTTAAAAACTACGGTTACACCCGCGCCGGTGTGGAGAATGCCTCGGTGGAATTCGACGGGGCCACCCTCTCGCCCACCTACCGCATCGTTATGGGCATCCCCGGTGAGAGCCGGGCCGTGGATATCGCCGCCCGGAACAAGGTCCCCGCTGAAATCATCGCCGGGGCCCGGTCCTATCTGGCCGGGGAGCGTTCCGATATATCGGCCCTGATCGCCGAGCTGGAAAAGAAGCGCCGGGACCTGGACGAAGCGTTCAAACAGAACGGGGCCGAGGAAGCGCGGCTCCGGGAGGAGCGCCGCCGGGCCGATCTCCGGGAGCTCAGGCTCCGTCAGCAGGAGCTCGGCCTCAAGGAAGGGGGCATGGGGCATTTCAGGCAGCTTTTGGCGGAAAGCCGGAAGCTGCTCGAAAACCTGGTCCGGGAGCTCCGGGAGGGGGAGATTAGCCGGGAAAAGACTCACAAGGTCAAGGACTTCCTCAAAGATTTGGAG
>JAITON010000133.1 GCA_031289935.1 Treponema sp. | reverse complement strand
CCTGCAAACTGGACCGCCATCCTACCGGATGGCGCAAATACACGACCACATGGCCTAAATACACGACTACATGGCCTAAATACACGACCACATGGCCTAAATACACGACTACATGGCCTAAATACACGACTACATGGACTAAAATATACGGCCACATGGCCTAAATACACGACCATGTGGGCTAAATATATCATATAGTGGACTGCAATCCACCCGGCAATCCCGCCGTAGGCGGATTGCACGGCGGGATTGCCTGGAGTTTCGGCTTTGCCGAAACTCCAGATCATAGGATGAACTAAGGGGATTGTTATGTTGCACGTTGTAAACGGACTAAAGGCAGAGATGCCCAGAATGTCCCCAATAGTCCCCGCACTCCCTAGAGCTTAAAGAGCAGCTCCTCGTAGCCGGGGAAGGGCCAGGCGCGCTTGGCCACCATCTTCTCCAGAGCATCGGCCTTGGCGCGAACCAGATCCATGGCGGGGCGGACCTTTCCGGAGTAGGCTTTAGCCTGGGCGAAGGCTTCGCCGGCGGCCTGGGCCTCGGCCAGGATCGTTTCCAGCCTGGCGGTCTCCTCGTAGAGTTCGTTGGCCAGCTCGGCGATGCGCTTGGTCCGCTTGGCCTGGGATACATTGGAGGCCCCGATGGCGGCCAGGGCGGCGGCATCCCCTGCCAGGGAAGCGGCGTAGGCGGTTACTGCGGGGAAGATGTAGCGCCGGGCCATATCGATGGTTACCCCCGCTTCAATGTTCACCTGTTTGGAGTACTTTTCCAGGTAGATGTGGTAGCGGCTTTCGGACTCTTCCCTGGTCAGAACCCCGTGGCGCTCAAACAGGGCGATGGTCTCGCTCTGGACCAGTACGCTCAGGGCATCTGCGGCGCTCTTGACGTTGGGCAGCCCCCGGCGCTCGGCCTCCCGGACCCATTCATCGGTATAGCCGTTGCCGTTAAAGACTACCCGGCGGTGCTGGGCGTAGGATTCCTTCACGATACTCTGGACCGCTTCGGTTTTATCGGCAGCTTTCTCCAGCTTATCGGCGAATTCCTGGAGCACCTGGGCTACGGCCGCGTTAAGATAGGTGTTGGGGGTGGCGATAGACTGGGTGGAGCCCACCATGCGGAACTCGAACTTGTTCCCCGTAAAGGCGAAGGGGCTGGTACGGTTCCGGTCCGACACATCCTTGGGCAGGCTCGGGAGGCTCGTGACCCCCAGCTTGATTTTCTCCCCCGTGGGCGTGTGCCCGCCGGTCTTGCCCTCGGCAATGTTGTCCAGAATTTCCGTCAGGGGGCCGCCAAAGAAGATAGACACGATGGCCGGGGGCGCTTCGTTGGCCCCGAGCCGGTACTCGTTCCCCGAGGTGGCCACCGAGGCGCGGAGCAGCAGGGCGTAGCGGTCCACCGCCTCCACCACTGCGGCGGCGAAGAGCAGGAACCGGGCGTTGCTTTCGGGGTTCTCGCCGGGCTCAAAGAGATTGATACCTTCGTCGGTGGCCATGGACCAGTTGTTGTGTTTGCCCGAGCCGTTGACCCCGGCAAAGGGCTTTTCGTGGAGGATCCCCTCCATGCCGTGCCGCCGGGCCACCGTACGGATCGTTTCCATCACCATTTGATTCGCGTCCACCGCTGCGGTGGAATTGCTGTAGATCGGCGCCACCTCAAACTGATTAGGGGCCACTTCGTTGTGCTGAGTCTTGGCGGGGATGCCCACCTTCCAGAGCTCGGTATTGAGCTCCCGCATAAAGGCGGCTACCCGCTCCTTGATAGCCCCGAAGTAGTGATCCTCCATCTCCTGACCCTTGGCGGGCAGGGCGCCAAAGACCGTCCGGCCCGTAAGAATCAGGTCGGGCCGCTCATCATAGAACTTCTTGTCCACCAGGAAGTATTCCTGCTCGGGACCGACCGTGGTAAAGACCCGTTTGCAGCTCTCGTTCCCCAGGGCCCGGAGCACCCGGACGGCCTGCCTGGACAGGGCGTCGATGGACTTGAGCAGGGGTACCTTCTTGTCCAGGGCCTGGCCGTAGTAGCTGATAAAGGCCGTGGGAATGCAAAGGGTGGTGCCCGTGGGGTCCTGCTTGAGGAAGGCCGGGCTCGTAACATCCCAGGCCGTATAGCCCCGGGCCTCAAAAGTGGCCCGGAGTCCCCCGCTGGGAAAGCTCGATGCGTCGGGCTCGCCTTTGACCAGTTCTTTGCCGGAAAACTCCATAATCACCCGGCCGTCTCCCGTGGGGGAGATAAAGGCGTCGTGCTTCTCCGCCGTGAGACCCGTCAGGGGGTGAAACCAGTGGGTGTAGTGGCTGGCGCCCTTTTCGATGGCCCAGTCCCGCATGGACGCGGCCACCACCTCGGCGGCAGCCAGGGTCAGTTCCTTTTCGCCGTTCTGGACCGCCACAATCTCCTTGTAGATGTCCTTGGGGAGCCGTTCCCGCATCACCGCGTTGGAAAAACAGTTGGAACCGTAGAGTTCGGCCACCGGGGTTTCGGTAAAGTCGATACCACCGTGGCAGGGTTCTTTGCAGCAACTCATGAGTATATCCTCCGTAGATAAATTTCTTCAGTATATAATATGCAAGAACCGTGCCAAGTGCGGAGGAACTACGGGGATTGTCAAATAAAACGGGGAATTCGGCTTCTGCCTCTGTTTTTGCTCATTTTATTGCACAAAAACGACACTAAACGAGCGCTTCCCTGGGAAGGGGCATGGTTTCCCGGCCTTGGGGCTCCCGGTGTTCTGTGGTTCTTTCCTATCAAGCGCGATCATTCATACATATCCGTGGTTTTATCAACCACGGGGCCGATAAAGTTCTACATTTTTGTGGTTTTTAGCTGGGACGAATTTCCCGAAAAGAATTATTGTAAAATTTCCCCTGATGGTATATCATATAAAAGGGAAAAAGAAATAGGAGATTTTTATGAGGCGTGGATTGCTCCCTGGTCTCGTGTTTTCGTTCATGGCCCTGTCATGCGGGCTGGGGAATTTGCCGGGCGCAACACGGGTGCGTTACGATATCCCGGCGGATTTCCTGGGCATGGTCCATGCGGGCAAGGAGACCGAACCCGGCAAGGCGGCCCGGGAAGACGAGCTCATGGAGGCCCTGGGCTTTGAATGGGTCGTCAACACCTTTTACTGGAACACTATCCAGCCGGCGGCCTTCCAAGATCTGCCGGCAGATCAGTGGAATTGGGAGGGCGCCGACCGTTATGTGATTCACGCCAGGGAAGAGGGCAAAAAAATCAACATCGTGCTGGGCTATGACGTAGGCTGGATACACCCCGACGGAAATACCCACAAGTATATCCCACCGGAATATCTGGATGAATTTCTGCAATTTATAGCGGCCGTAGTTCTGCGCTATCAGGGCCAGGTGGATGCCTGGACGGTCTGGAACGAGCCCAATGCGCCCAATTTCTGGGACGGCCCGGCGGAGGAGCTCTTCGAACTGGTCAGGCAGGGGACCGGGCGGATCCGGGAGCTTGACGATGCGGTGATTATCATTGCGGGGGGCTTCAATCAGGTTAACCCCGGTTTTGCCAAGGCGATGTTCAGCTCCGGCGCCCTGGACGGGGCCGATTATGTGAGCTACCACCCCTACAGCCTCAACCCCGTCATGACCCTGCTGACCTACAACAGTTTCTGGGAGATCGCCAGGAAGTACGGCTTCCAGGACCGGATCTGGGTTACCGAGGTGGGCTATCCCACGGGTGGGGCCGGGAACTTCGAGGCCAATATCAGGCGGGTGGAAGAGGGGCGCATGACCAGCTTTGTGGTCAAGACCATCGTGGAACTGGCCGTCGCGGGGGCCCGGCGGATCTTCTGGTACAATCTCTTTGACGCGGATCCCGGCAAGATAGCGCAGACCCCTCATGATACGGAGCATTACTTTGGCCTGGTCAATTATGATGATGAATTTTCCCTCAAAAGCGGGGCTCTGTCCTTTGCCCTCTGCGCCCGATACATCCCGAGCTCCCGCTACGATTCCTCCCTGCCCGGTACGAAGGACCTCCCCGCCATGATCCAGGCCTTCTATTTTCAGGGAATAGGGAACCGGGAAGGGCAAGATACCCTGGTACTCTGGAACAATTCAGGCGCCGATGTCCCCTTGAGGCTTATCCTCCCCGGCACGGGCCATGAGATCCACTACCCCGAGGCCCCGGGCTTTGACGAATGTTCAAGACCCCTGGAATACGATGATGCCCAGGGCCTGGTTCTGCTCCTGGACAGTACCGCGCCCCGGTTTATCACCTGGGATAATCCCGCAGGGGAGGTCTGCGAGATTAGACGGGTGGAGTAGACAAAAGCACCCCCTTTTTAGTTCCCTTTATCCGATGGCCGTGCTGCCCGTCTCCCCGGTACGGATACGGATACATTCCTCAATGGGGAGGACGAATATCTTGCCGTCTCCGATTTCACCGCTTCTCGCAGCCCGGATGATAGCGTCAATCGTAGGCTTGACAAAGCTGTCGTTCACCGCAATCTCCACACGGATCTTCTTGAGGAGGTTCACCTCCATCTCGACCCCCCGGAACTGTTCGGTGTAGCCCTTCTGCTGGCCGCAGCCCATGGCGTTGGTAACCGAAATCTTGTAGACCTCGGCCTTGTAGAGCTCCTGCTTTACCTCGTTCAGCATGTGCGGCTGTATGTACGCGATTATCAGTTTCATTTTAAGTCATCCTCCTACATATTGCTAAAAATCTGGAAGCCCGTGTAGGCTTCGGACTTATGCTC
>JAITON010000119.1 GCA_031289935.1 Treponema sp. | reverse complement strand
ACGGATATCCAAACCGCCCAGGGTAAGGATTTTGTTTTTGCGCATATAGAGTTCCAGGCCGTCAATGATATCGGGCATGGTCCCGGGATGCACAAAGCTGGCGGTACCCACCTGGACCGCCGCCGCGCCGGCCATGAGAAACTCCAGCGCGTCACTGGTAGAGGCGATCCCCCCCAGACCGATGAGCGGCAGGGAAACCGCCTCCCGGAGCTCCCAAACCATCCTGAGGGCGATGGGTTTAATGGCCGGCCCCGAAAGACCGGCCGTAATATGGTCGAACAGGGGCTTCCGCTGGTTGATATCAATGGCCAGGGCCTTAAAGCTATTCACCAGGGAGAGGCCGTCCGCCCCCGCAGCCGCACAGGCGCGGCCCAGGGCGGCCAGGTCCGGGGCATTGGGCGATAGTTTTACTACCAGGGGCTTTCCGGCGGCCTTTTTCACCGCCCCGGTTAGCGAGGCCGCCATGGCAGGGTCCAGGCCAAAGGCCATACCCCCGGCCTTGATGTTGGGGCAGGAGATATTGAGCTCTATCATGTCCACGGCGGAATCCCCCAGGAGCCGCGCCCCTTCGGTATATTCCTCCACCGTGGAACCTGCCAGGTTGGCGATGATCACCGGCCCCAGGGTTTTGAGCCGGGGCAGCTCCTGCCCGATAAAGGCCGCTATGCCGGGGTTCTCCAGGCCGATAGAATTGAGCAGCCCCGAGGCCGTCTCCCAGAGCCGTATCCCCTTATTGCCCGGCCGGGGTTCCAGGGTCAGCCCCTTGCTCACGATGCCCCCCAGGCGGGACACGTCAATCAGCCCGGCGTACTCGGAGCCGTAGCCGAAGGTACCGGAGGCGGCGATCACGGGATTGGGGAACCGCAAGCCGCCGATGGTTACCGAAAGATCAGGGCCGGCGCCGGGGAAGCGTATAATATTGCCGGGTCCTTTAGCGCTGGCCATCGAAGAATACCTCCGCCGCCGGAAAGATGGGACCGTCGGCGCAGCAGCGTTTGTTCCCGCGCCTGGTTTCCACGGTACAGCCCAGGCAGGCGCCTAGCCCGCAGGCCATCCGCCGCTCCAGGCTGATGTAGCAGGGAATCCCCGCTAGGGCACAGGAAGCGGCCAGGGTTTTGAGCATCGGTTCCGGCCCGCAGGCGTAGACCGCCTGATATTCGGCCGGGTTCACCGCATCGGTAACCAGCCCCTTTTCCGCCAGCCGGCCATCCTCGGCAGTGAGGATGAGTTGATCCGAAGCCATGTAAGGGACCGCCAGGAAAAAGTCCCGGTTCTGGGCGCTCTTAAAACCCTTCTTGAACCCGGCGTAAAAATGGGTGGTAATGTGCTGGTAATTCAGCAGCAGCAGATCGACAAACGCGAAGAGGGGCCCTATACCAACGCCGCCGCTCACCAGGGCAATTTTGGCAGGCTTGGCCGGTTTGGGGAGAAAATCTTCCCAGCAGTTTCCCAGAGGCCCGGTCAGTTCCGCTTCTTCCCCGGGCTGCATAGCCGCCAGTTCCGCAGTGCCCCGGCCCCTCAGGCTGAGAAAAAACCGCAGGGTATCAGACTCCCTATTAAACAGGGCCACACTGACGGGACGGGCAAGAAAGACCGCGCTCCGTTTGGGCTTGATCATAAAGAACTGCCCCGGTTTTGGGGCCGGACCTTCCCAGGAAAAATCCAGACAGAAGATATCCCCGGTCATCCAAAAGTTGTGGAGCGCTTTTAAGCTCAGGCTGAGCCTTAGGCCCTGCTGCGCCCTATTTTGCGGGTCCGTCATGCCGCGCCTCCCGGTGTCCGAATCGCATCCCGCATGATGATGAGCGCCCGCCGCCCCGCTGCCGCCGCCCCGGCCAGATCCTGATCCCCGGCCCCGGCCTCCAGAGACCAGGCCCGGAGAATGGACCGGGAGGCGTTCACCACGCCGCCGTTACCCGCGCGCAGGAGCAGGGCCGCATCCTCCGCCGCGCCCCCCTGGGCGCCGTAGCCGGGGATCAGGAAAAACAGACTGGAACGCTTCTGCCGGATGGCCGCCGCTTCGTCCCGTTCGGTACATCCCAGCACCGCGCCGAAGACCCCGTAGCCGTGCTTGCCGGCGTGGGCGGCGGCCAGTTCCGCCAGCTTATCACCTACCGCATCGTAAAGCCGGCCCCCGGCCGCTAGTTCCCGGTACTCGAAGTCCCGCATCCCCTGGTTGCTGGTCCGCATGAGCACGAAGGCTCCCTTGCCCCGGCTGCCGGCGTAGGCAAGCCAGGGCTCGATGGAATCCATGCCCATGTAGGGCGAAAGGGTCACAAAATCCGCCTCGAAATCACCCTCAAAATGGGCCTTGGCATACTGAAGGGCCGTGTCCGCGATATCCCCCCGCTTGATGTCCGCGATAACCAGGGCGCCCCGTTCCCGCAGGTACTTGAGGGTTGCCGCGTAGGCCCGGAGCCCCGCCAGGCCCAGGGCCTCGTAGTAGGCGATCTGTAGCTTGTAGCAGGCTGCCGCATCTATCGTCGCGTCGATAAGGGCCCGGTTATAGGCCAACACCGCCTCCGCATCCGAGGGGGCCTGCCGCCGGGCCGCCGGGGGGATATAGTCCGGGGCCGTGTCCAGGCCAACACAGACCGGGCCCCGGTCCGCCACGGCCTCATACAATCTGTCTATATTATACATACACAACACGGCCTCCATGCAGGGTCGCCAGGATTTTACCACAGAGGGTCCGGCCCTGGAAGGGGGTGTTTTGACCCCGGGAACGGAAGCGGCTGGAATCCACGGTCCAGGCCGCGCCGGGATCCGCCATAACCAGGTCCGCCCGGAGCCCCGGCTCAATCCGGCCCCGGTCCCCCAGGCCCAGGATACGCGCCGGGTTGGCGCTCATCAGGGCGGAGAGGCGGCAAAGCCCGATCCGGCCCGGGGCGACCAGTTCCGTGTAACAGACCCCAAAGGCCGTTTCCAGCCCCACGAAACCCGGCGCACCGGCCGCCTTGTCCGCCGCCGTGTGGGGGGCGTGGTCCGTGGCGATGGCATCCACGGTCCCGTCCAGCAGGGCCTCTACCAGGGCCCGCCGGTCCGCCTCGCTCCCTAATGGCGGATTTACCCCGCCCCCGGCCCCCAGGTAACGGGCCCCGGCAGCGGTCAGGGCGAGATGGTGGGGAGTCGCTTCGCAGGTCAAGGTCCCGGCGGCCTTCCCCCCGGGAGTTTGCGCGCTCTGCTTCGCGCTCTGCTTCGCGCCCTGCTTCGCGGCCCGGACCAGAGCGGCAGATTCGGCAGTGGAAATATGGGCGATATGGATACGGCAGCCTGCCTGCTCCCCCAGCCTGAGGGCCCGGTACACCGCAGAGCGCTCTTCCCCGCCGAAGTCGCAGTGGCAGGATACCGGGATGCCCAGCCGGCGGGCCTCCTCCATAGCGGCCAGGAAGAGGGCTTCGCAAGCCACATCCTTGCCGTCCTCGGAGAGCAGCCGGGGGCGGTAGGCGGCGGTATCGATGGCGGTAATACCGGAAAGCTCCCGGCCCTCCATAGCCCTGGTCAGAGCCAGCGCGGGGTAGAGATCGATGAGGCCCAGGGCGTCGGAGCGGGCCTTGAGGGCGGCGGCGGCCTCCGGGTTGTCGATAACCGGCCTGGTATTGGCCATACAAACCAGGGTCCCGTAGCCCCCGGCCACTGCGGCCAGGGAGGCCGATTCCAGGGTCTCTTTCTCGGGGAAGCCGGGGTCCCGAAAATGGGCGTGGAGCTCCACGAAAGCGGGCATCAGGACCCGGCCCTGCCCGTCCATCACCAGATCGGCCCCAAGGACCGCAGAGGAAAGCCGCGTATCCCCCGGAACAGTACCGGGGAAATCCGCGCCATCCTTGATGATCTCCCGGATGAGACCATCCTCGACCAGCACGGCGCCCCGGATATCCCGGGCCTCGTCCACTATGCGGAAATTTTTCAGAACCAGCTTCACGGGCTCCGAGTATAGCCGGACGCCGCAGGCCTGTCCAGCTCGCGGCC
>JAITON010000109.1 GCA_031289935.1 Treponema sp. | reverse complement strand
CCATGAACATCGAAGATTTGCGGGAAACCGCCGCCCTGGCCCGTCTCCGTCTGAGCGATGAGGAACTCCAGGGGGCCTTCCCTTCCTTTCAGCAGATGCTGGGCTTTTTTGCCGCCATGCAGGCTGCCAGCGAGGACCGGGATGCCTTTCCCGTTCCCTTGAGCGCCGCCTGGGCTGGGCTGGCCCCCAATTCCCGGGTCGTGGATGCCCGGTGTCTCCGCGCCGACACCCCGAACCTCCCTAATGCCACCCTGACCACCAGCCTCCTCAATAACGCGGGGGAGCGGGACGGCCGCTTCATCGTGGCGCCCAACGTGCTATAAGCGAGTATATATGGAAAAATTCGCCCTGCCCGATGCCTTCCTCCCCTACTTCGAGCAATGGGAGCAGGCCATCGGCGCGTTTACCGATTTCAAGGCTGCGGGTCTTCAGCCTGATGATGATGATAGGGACTTGCCGTCAACGGCGCCGTCAACGGTACCGTCCGCAGTACCGCCAGCGGCGCCGCCAGAAGCGGCAGCCCTGATCCGGGGCCTCCCCTGCGCGGTCAAGGACCTGATCGCGGTCAAGGGCTTTTCGCTGACCTGCGGTTCCAGGCTTCTGGCAAAGCTCAAGGCCCCCTATACGGCCACCGCAGTGCGGCGTTTGGAGGCTGCCGGGGCGGTGGTTATCGGCAAGACCAACATGGACGAGTTCGGTATGGGTTCTTCGACGGACGCTTCGGGGATCCAGCGGACCAATAATCCCTGGGATACGAGCCGGGTTGCCGGGGGCTCCTCCGGGGGTTCCGCCGCCTGCGTGGCCGCCGGGCAGGCGCCCTACGCCCTGGGGTCCGATACCGGCGGCTCGGTGCGGCAGCCTGCGGCCTTGTGCGGGGTCGTGGGCCTCAAGCCCACTTACGGCGCGGTCTCCCGGTACGGACTGGTGGCCTACGCTTCCAGTCTGGAAACTATCGGCGTGTTGTCCGACACGGTGGCCCGCTGCCGGGCGGTTTTTGCGGCTCTGCGGGGGGCCGATCCCCTGGACGAGACCAGCCGGGATGCGCCGGCCGCTGCGCCGCCCCTGTATGGGCCGGGAACCGGCCCGGACCAGCCCCGGCGGATCGCTGTCCTTTCCGCCGAGGCTATCGCTAAAGCCATAGCAGCGGCGGCCGCCGGCGGCCGGTCCGGGGAAGCGGTCGATGCCAGCGTCCTGATGATTGCCGCCGGAGCTGCGGCCCTGGAGCCCGAGGTCCAGCGCGGGTTTGACGCCGCCAAAGAGCGCCTCGCCGTCCTGGGGCACCGGCTGGAAGAGGTGGATATCCCCGCTCTCAAGTACGGGGTGTCGGCCTACTATACCATCGCCACCGCCGAAGCCAGCGCTAATCTGGCCCGCTTCGATGGTATCCGTTACGGCCAGCGGCCCGGCTGGGCGGAAAATCCCGGGGACCTGGTGGACAAGACCCGGGAGGCAGGCTTCGGCCCCGAGGTGAAGCTCCGCATCCTTCTGGGCACCTTTGTCCTTCGCTCCGGCTTCCAGGACCGGTACTACCTCCAGGCCCAGCGCATCCGCGCCGGTATCCGCGCCGCCTTCGAGCAGCTCTTGGGCGGTTCGGAGTACCTCGAAGGCTCCCCAAAATACGATGCCATCCTCATGCCCGTTTTCCCCACCAGGGCCGTTGGCCGGGGGGATACGGGCCTCTCGCCCTTTGCGCAGAAAGCCGCAGACCTCTACACCTGCTGCGCGAACCTGGCGGGCCTCCCCGCGCTGGCCTTCCCGGTGGGGATCGAGGGGGGGCTGCCTGTGGGGGTCCAGCTCCTGGGGCGGGCCTTTGCCGAGGGAACGCTGCTGGATATCGCCCAGGGCTTTGAGGCGGCCCATCCCTTCCCCCATCCGCCGGGCTTCAAGGCCTTTTGGGGTACAGGAGCTGTAGCATGAAGTATCAGTCCTTTATCGGTCTTGAGGTGCACATCCATCTGCTCACCAAAACAAAAGTCTTCTGCAACTGCGCCGCCGCCTTTGGAGGTGAGCCCAACAGCCATGTGTGCCCGGTCTGCATGGGCTATCCAGGGGTGCTCCCCTCCCTGAATATTGAGGCCCTGCGCATGGGCTGTACTGTGGCAAAAGCCCTGCACTGTAGTATCCCGGAGCGGACCTGGTTTGAGCGGAAACAGTATTTCTACCCCGACATGCCCAAGAACTATCAGATTTCCCAGTTCGCTTCCCCCCTGGGGCAGCAGGGCTGGCTTGATCTGGAAGGGCAGAACGGAGACCGGGTGATTAAGAAGCGGGTACGCATTAAGGAGTGCCATCTGGAAGAAGACGCCGGCAAGATGATCCACACGGGAACAGTATCACTGTTGGACTATAACCGCGCCGGGGTGTCCCTGCTGGAAATCGTTACCGAACCGGACCTGGAAACCGGCGAGGAAGCGGAGCTCTTTATCCGGCGGCTCCGGCGGATGGTCCGTTACCTGGGAGTCTGCGACGGCAACATGGAGGAGGGTTCCCTCCGGGCGGATGCAAACGTTTCCATAAATCTCCCCGGTAAGGGCCTGGGGAGAAAGGTGGAGATTAAAAACCTCAACTCATCACGGTTTGTGCGCCTGGCTCTGAACCACGAGATTATCCGCCAGGGCGGGCGGCTGGATGCGGGCCAGACCGTGGTTCAGGAGACCAGGCTCTGGAACGAAAACCGGGACCAGACCGAGCCCATGCGGCAAAAGGAAAACGCCCAGGACTACCGCTACTTTCCCGAGCCGGATCTGCCGGTCTTTAGCCCCGATGCGGCCTTCCTCAAGCTGGTGGAAGATTCTCTGGTGGAGCTTCCCCAGGACCGGGTCAAGCGCTTTACGGTGGACTATGGCCTGAGCGAGGAACAGGCGGACCTGATTGCCGATGAAAAGGCCGGGGCGGATTATTTTGAGGCTGCAATCTCCGCCGCCCTGGCCCGGGGTCTCGACAGGGTTACTGCTGCGGGCCGGATCGCCAACTGGTTTCTCACGGATATCAGGCGTATCCTCCACCGGGAAAATCTCCAGGTGCAGAATATTGGCGGCCTCAAGCTGAATCCCCAACGGCTGGCCTCCCTGGTGGTGATGCTTGAACAGGGCCGCATCGGCGGTAAGATAGCCAGGCAGACTGCGGAACTGTCGCTTGCCGAAGACCGGGACCCGGAGGAAATCATCGCCGAAAAGGGCTGGGAGCAGATCAGCGATCCCGTGCACATTGCCGCGCTGGTCAAGACCGTACTGGCCGCGGAACGGACAGCGGTAGAGGAACTGCGGGCCGCAGAACAGGCAGCGGTAGAGGAACTGCGGGCCGCAGAACAGGCAACGGTAAAGGAACTGCGGACCGCCGCTGCCAAAAGCAGCGCCAAAGGCAGCGCCACAGGCAGCGCTAAAAGCAGCGCCAAACGGGCCGCCGCCCTGCGGGCATACCTGGTGGGCAAGGTACTGGCGGCCACCGGCGGCCGGGCCGACCCGAAGATCGCCGGGGAGCTTATTGGGGAGCAAGTATAATGCGTGTATTGTCGAAGGACCTATTTACTGCGGCGAAGGAAAGGCCCGGCGAAACCTTAGAACTCTGCGGCTGGGTCCACCGGATCCGGGACATGGGGGGTATCGGCTTTGTGATCCTTCGGGACCGGTCGGCTCTTGCGCAGTTGGTCTTTGGCGAGCGGCCCGTGGATTCCTCCGGGGCGCCCCTGAGCCTGGAATCGGTGATACGGGTCCGGGGTCTCCCCGCGCTGAACGAAAAGGCCCCCGGCGGCGCGGAACTCAGGGTCCAATCCCTGGAGGTGTTGAGCCGGGCCGCGCCGGACCTACCCTACCAGGTCAACGGCGACGCAGCCAAAACGGGCCTGGAAGCTATTCTGGATAACCGGGCCCTTTCCCTGCGGAACCCCAAAATACGTTCCATATTTAGCGTGCAGGCTACCATCATCGAAGCCTTTGGGGAATATCTCCGCGCCCAGGACTTTACGGAAATAAAAACCAGCAAGCTCGTGGGCGGCGGCACCGAGGGGGGGACCAACCTCTTCGAGGTGGAATACTTTGACCGCAAGGTCTACCTGGCCCAATCCCCCCAGCTTTACAAGCAGATCATGGTGGCCAGCGGCCTGGAGCGGGTCTTTGAGGTAGCCCCGGCCTTTCGCGCCGAGAAGCACGACACTCCCCGGCACCTGAACGAATATGTTTCCTTGGACGTAGAGATGGGTTTTATCGACTCCGAGCTTGACCTGATAGAACTCGAGAAAGGTCTCCTGGCCCATATCTTTGAGGCGGTACACTCCAAGAATAGCGACGCCGTGGCCGCCTGGAATTCCAGCGTCCCCGGGCCTGATTCGGTCTATAAGGCCCCCACGATTCCCTACGAGGAGGCCCTGAAGATTGCCAACACTGAAGCGAGAGCCCATAGTAAAACTGCGGCGCGGTTATTCGACATAAACCCCGAGGCGGAGCGGCTCCTCTGCGACTGGACAAGAGGGGAATACGGCACGGAGCTTATCTTTGTAAACCAGTTCCCCCGGCGCTACCGGCCCTTTTACTCCTATCCCCTGGACCTGGGTGACGGGCAGGCGGGCTCTACCATGAGCTTCGATGCCCTGTTTCGCGGCCTGGAAATCACCACCGGGGGCCGCCGCCAGCATGACTACCAGGCCCAGCTTGAGGCGATCCCCCGGTTCGGCCTTAAGCCGGAAAGCCTTTCGGGCCTTCTTTCGGTGCTTAAATACGGAGCGCCGCCCCACGGGGGTTTCGCCATCGGCTGCGAACGGCTGACCCAAAAACTGCTGGGCCTTGCCAGCGTCAAGGAAGCGAGCCTCTTCCCCCGGGACCGCAAACGGGTGGAGCCTTAATCCGGTGTGGCCCGGAGCTATGCCATGAAGTGCAGGCCCGGGCTGCTTTTTCTGTGGGCGCTGCTTTTTCTGCCCTGCTGTGGAAACCATACTCCGGTTGATGCCTGGCCCCCGGGGACTTCTCTTAAAGATCTGGCGATCTATGTAACCAACGACATACACTATTTCGCGCAAAGTCTTCACGATCAGCAGACGGCAGATCAGGACGGAAAGAATGTAGAGATGGTAGACTTCCTGCTGCAGGCCCTTGCCTATGGGCTGGAAAAGCCCGCCATCCTCCTGGTGAACGGGGATTTGTCCTACAACGGCGAACGGGAAAGCCACCGGGAATTGGCGGCCCGGCTTCAAGAACTGGCAGGGCAGGGCGTTAAGGTCTACGTGATTCCCGGCAACCATGACCTCAACAACCCCGCTGCCCGCAGTCTTCTCAAGGGTAGAGTCGCCTTGGTACAGTCCGTGAATCCCCGGCAGTTCGTCCAGGTTTACCGGGACTTCGGCTATGGCGAGGCTATTTCCCGGGATAAAACCAGCCTGAGTTACGTGGCGGAACCGCTGCCGGGGCTGCGGCTTTTGATGCTGGATAGTTGTAAGTATACCAATAACCGCGCCCTGGGCTATTCCGAAGTGGGCGGCGCTCTAGCTCCCGCAACACGGGCGTGGATACGCAAGGCCGCCGAATCCGCCCGCCGGGACGGGGCCGTGCTGGTGGCGGCCATGCATCACAGCCTGATGGACCATCATCCCCTGGTGCATGATGGTTTTACGGTCGATGATGCGGAGAGCCTGGCGGAACTGCTTACCGCCCTGGGGATCAATTTTATACTCACCGGCCATATCCACGCCCAGGAAATTGCCCGGGCGGAAACCTCCGCCGGGCCGGTTTTCGATATTGCCACCAGCGCTCTTGCGGTATATCCCCATCAACTGGGGCTGCTGCGCTATACGCCCGGCAGCGGCGCCTGGCAGTATTCGGTGTTTAAGCCGGATATGGAAACCTGGGCCCGCTCCCAGGGTCTGACTGATGCCCGGCTGCTCAATTTCACCAGCTACACCGAGGGCTTTTTCCGGCGGAATGCCGGGGATATGGTCAGGCGGCGTCTCTCCCCGGAGCAGCTTTCCCAGCTCAGTCCAGAAGAAGTGGATGCCCTGGCGGAGCTTATGGCGACGCTCAACAGCCGGTATTTCGCCGGTACTGAAGCGCTGAACGCCCTGGATATCCCCCAGTCTGCGGGCTACCGGCTGCTGGAAACGCGGGAACTGGATTTTCTTACCGGCTATGCCCGGACCATTATGGAAGACCGGCCGCCGGCAAATACGGAACTATACATCCCCATCATAAGACCCTAGGGCCCTCCAAGCCTGGTCAGTACCGTGCCATAAGACCGGGACGCTACCGTGCCCCAAGCCTGGTCAGTACCGTGCCATAAGACCGGGGCGCTACCGTGCCCTAAGCCTGGTCAGCACCGTGCCCTAAGCCTGGTCAGCACCGTGCCCCAAGACCGGGACGCTACCGTGCCCTAAGCCTGCTCCGGGCCCTGATCTAAGCCTGATTCTTTAGGGGTTTTGCGCCAGGAAGGCGGCGATCAACGCGCCGCACTGCGCGGGATCATCCAGCCAGGGGAGGTGCCCCCCGCCGTCTATAAGCCGGAACTCCCCCCGGGGCAGGGTTCCGGCGATCCGGCGCCCGGTGGCGAGTTTGCCGAAGGGGTCCCGGCCCCCCCAGATAAGCTGGACCGGCGCGGTAATAGTGCCCAGCTCTTCCGCAGTGATGCGGACACCGGGCCGGGAGCCCCGGAGACGGTTGGTCATTTCCATCAGGCTCAGGCTGGAAACGCCGTAGTGGGGCAGGTTCTGGAAGCGGTAGTAACAGCCGGCCAGGGCCGCCGGGAGCTTTGCGCAGGTCTTTTGGGAATGGCCCATTATGGAAAGCCCCCGGAAGGCTTTGCCCTGGGCCTTGGGGACAAGCAGGGGCAGGAAGAGCCGGTTAAGGCCCCGGACGGAGGCCAGCCGCAGGGCCGGGGGGGCGCAGGTATCCAGCACGTTGCCGGGGACCCCCAGGAGCGAGAGGGAGGCAGCGCGCCCGGGTCTTTCCAGGGCGAACCAGAGGCTCCAGTGGCTCCCCATGGAATGGGCGATCATGGGGGCCCGGCCTATACCCAGGGCGTCGAAGACGGCGGTAATCGTGTCCACGGCAAAACGGCGGAGTTCCACGGCCCGGTGATCCATGCCGTCGCTGAGGCCCCCGCCGGGCCGGTTTATGATGATGATGCGGCGGCCGGGGCAGCGCTCCCTGAGCGATGGCAGCAGGGGGGCGAATACAAAGCCGTCGCCGGTGTTTCCCGGCACAATCACTAGGGGCCCTGTTTCGGCTACCGCCGGAGCGGCTACCGCTGGAGCGGCTACCGCCGAAGCGGCGGCCGCTGTAGCATCCTTGAGGGGGGCGATTTCCAGTACCCGGACCCGGATGCCGTAAGCCGGCAGGGCTACGAAGCGGGCCGCCGCCGCAATGCCGTAGTGCGCGAACAGCGCCGCTTCCGCCTCCCGGGCCGCCCGCACCGGGGGATCATCGTCGCGCAATACCAGCGCTTTTGAACCGGTCATGATGGTGTTAGTATGGATGAAATGCCCCATCCCCGCAAGTACAGGGCGTTGATTAACCTGGCGATAATCAGTGCGCCCCCAGGGAGGCGTTGATTAACCTGACGATAATCAATGCGCCCCCAGCTCCCGTTCTACTTCGGTAAGCCGCTTGGAGAGGGCGCCGATGGTGCGTTCCAGCCGCTGCTTTTCCTTCTCCAGCTTCTCCCGGATAGCTTCTTCCGTGGGAGCGTGGACCGGGAGGACCGGCTCGGTGGGACGGCGCACGGCGGTCTTTACCGTGTCGGGGCTTTTGCCGCCCAGCAGGGCCTGTTCCGCGGCGGCCCGTTCCTCGCCGTTCTTGAGGCCCGCGAGGAAGCGCATGTTGTCGGGCCCCGTAGCGGGGTTCAGGTCGTAGCGGTACATCTTGATGGCCATATCCGCAGCCAGATGGGGGATGCAGAGGATCCGCTCCACGTAGTCTTCAAAGCGGCCGCCGATGGCCGTGCAAAGCTCACCGGCCTTAAGGAGGCTCTGCCCCAGCTCCTTCATGAGCACGCCGTTTTCCCGGAGGTACTTCCGGCGGATGGTTTCGGTCAGTTCCGTAAGCTCGGCGGAGCCTGAGTAGACGTTCCGGTACACGCTCCGGGCTTCGGCCTTTTCCAGGAGGCTGTGGAGAATGGCCCGGAACTCCGCCGTGTGGGCCCGTGCCGAGAGCTTCCCCCCCCGGGAACAGGCGTGGAGGTGGTGGGCGTACTCGTGGATGGCCGTATAGAGGAGCAGGTTGTCCCCGCTTCCAGCATCGGTAAAGTTCCGGTTATGGATGATGATCTCCCGGGACTCGGGTTTGTAGAGGCCGTTCACCTTCCGGCTTTTTTTGCCCGAGAAGATGACCGTAAAATCCAACGGGGCGTCCTCAATCGAAAGGAGGGCGGCTTTAACCTGATCCTGATTCATGGGTCCAGTCTAGCTTAAAAGGCCGGTCTTTTCCAGTGCCAGGACCGCCGCCGCTACGCAGGCCGTTTCGGTGCGCAGGGCCCGGTTCCCCATGGAGAGACGCAGGAAGCCCGCCCCCTCCAGGAGGTCCCGCTCCCGGTCCGACCAGCCCCGCTCGGAACCCACCGCCAGGGCCATGGGCTGGCCCGGGGCCGCAGCGATATTCACCAGGGAGCCTTCGGGGCGCAGGTTATCGGCGGCGATGAGCAGGGGCGCATAGCCAAAGGCCTTCCGGGATAACCGCCCCGGCGTAGCGGCGGCTCTGGACCGCTCCCAGGGCCGTTCCGCCAGCCAGGCATCCAGGCTCGGAAAGACCCGCAGATCCGGGAGCCGGGTATCCCGGGCCTGAACCGCCCCTTCGATCAGGGCCGCACGGCTCCCACCGTCTTCCAGGAGCCGCGTATCCCGGTAGCTCTTTTCCCCCAGATCGCTAGCCAGGATATCTATGGCCTCGATCCCCAGATTGGACAAGTCCCGCAGGATCCGCCTGAGCTGGATCGGCCGGGGAAAGCCCAGGGCCAGACTGATGGGGGCCCGGGGCGGCGGTTCCTCCCCCAGGCGCAGGGAGCAGACAATAGACCCGTCGAGCCGTACCGTCTCAATGGTGCCGGTCCCCAGGCTCCCGCCCAGGAGCCCGGCGTCGAAGGTATCCCCCGCCTTCTTGTGGAGCACCTTGAGGAGATGGGTGGTCCGCTCGTCCCGCCGGCCCAGGGGCTTCCCCGCCTCTTCCGGCTCAAAAAGAATGATATTCATCTTCGAGACCAGAGCATAGCCGATGGCAAGGGTCCTGGCAAGCGCCTGGAGTGATAGGCAAAATATACAATCCATGTATAATAACCATACCATGGCGGTTGAAAAACCCTGGTAAAAATTATTGTTAAGGAGAAAGTTTTAATGAAATTCACACAAATAAGGCACGCTACTTGTATAGTTGAATTGGCAGGCCTAAAATTTCTGGTTGACCCTATTTTGTATAAGAAAAATACTTTGGCGCCGGTAAAAGGCGGCATTGATCAAAATAATCCACTTGTAGATATTTCCGTCAATGAAGCAGTATTAAACAATATTGATATAATAGTTTTAACCCATCTCCATAGGGACCACTTTGACCCGGAGATAATAAACTTTTTTGGAAAAGATAAACCCGTTGTTTGTTGCCATGATTATAAAGAAAAATTATCAGAATTGGGTTTTTCAAATTTACATTTAGTAAAAGACAAAATTGAAATACAAAACATTGAAATAATACTAACCAAGGGGAAACACGGCTCTGGGGTCACCGGTTTAAGTATGGGTAAATCCTATGGTTTTATTTTGAAACCTAATAATAACGAAATTGTATATTTGACGGGAGACACAATATGGTGTAAAGGTATTGAAAGCAGTATTGAAGATTATAAACCAGCATACATTATCGGTTTTGCCGGTGGCGCGATGATAAAAAATACGCATATAACATTAAATGAAAATGATATAAAAAAGATTATAGAAAAAGACCCGTCTGTAAAAATAATACTGAATCATATGGACGCATGGAACCATTGTTTGCTCACACGGAAAAAATTAAAGGAAATAATTCAAAATAATAATGTATATATACCAGATGATGGGGAGACAATAATAATATCAACAGGGGCTTTCCAGTAAGCAATTTCCGGGCAGCCTTTAGGCGAGGAGTTGGACGGCATGGGGTGATTTGGTATAGAAAGCATGGCTCTATCCACGCTTCCCCGCCCGCAGGAGCCGGTCCCGAATGGCCGCTCCCAGGCCGGCTTCCGGGGGCAGTTCCGCGTGGATACAGCTTAGCCCCCGCTCGTCCATCTCGTGGAGGGTCTGAAAGAGCCGCGCCGCCGCTTCGGCAGGGTTCCCGGCCTCAGACAGGGTCCACAGGCGGTCAATCGCCGCGCCGCCCTTATCGCCGGCCAGGTTCCCCAGCCAGGTATCCCGTGAAGCGCCGCTGAAGAACAGCCAGCCTTCACCGGGCCGCTCCGGCAGGCTGAGCATCGCCTCCCGCTCACAGGCCTCGAGCCGGGTCGCCGGGGCGTAGTGGCTGGGAAGCTGCCCGGGAGATTGCAGCCCCGGACCCGTCCCCGTTATTCCCGCCGGTACCGGCCCGATGATCGCTTCGATTTGCTCCCGGGAGACGCCGCCGGGGCGGAGTATCCGGGGGGCGCCCGTGGCAAGGTCCAGCACGGTAGACTCTAGTCCTACCGCCGAGGGGCCGCCGTCCAGGATATAGTCGATGCGGTCTCCCAGGCTATCCCGGACATGTTCGGCGCGGGTGGGAGAGAGGCCGCCAAAGGGGTTGGCGCTGGGAGCGGCCACGGCCCCGGTGGAACGGAGGATCAGTTGCCGGGCCGCAGGCTGGGCAGGCCAGCGGACAGCCACCGTGGGGAGGCCGCTGGTGGCAAGGTCCGGCACGGAAGGCAGCTTGGGGAGGATCAGGCTGAGGGGGCCGGGCCAGAGGGCCGAGGCGAGGCGGTCCAGGCGGCGGCGCGAAGCGGCGTCCAGGGCGCGGAGATCGGCGATGCGGCCCAGGGCTTCCAGGGCGGCGATGTGGATGATCAGAGGGTCGAAGCGGGGGCGGCCCTTGGCTTCGAAGATACGGGCCAGGGCCCTGGGGTTGAAGGCGTCACCGCCCAGACCGTAGACCGTTTCCGTGGGAAAGGCCACCAGTTTCCCTGCGCAGAGGGCCGCCGCGGCTTCACGAATACTGTCATCGGTAGCCGGCAACAGTTTTGCTGTTCTCTGCATCATCTTCAAGGAACCTAAAACCACTTACGGCGTTTAAAGAAGATCAGCATCCCCGCCGCAATCAGTATCATCACAGCCCATACAATGGGGTAGGCATAGGGGGATTGCAGTTCAGGCATATTTGCGAAGTTCATGCCGTAGACCCCGACAATAAAGGTGAGGGGGATGAACAGGGTAGAAATGATAGTGAGCACCTTCATCACCCGGTTCATGCGGTTGGAGAGGGATGCGTAGTTTATCTCGATGACGCCGTTGATGAGTTCCCGGTAGGTCTCCACCACCTCGGCCGCCTGGACCGCGTTTTCCTGGAGGTCCTTGAAGAAGGGCTCCAGTTCGGAGCCGATGTGGGGGGAATCCAGCTTCAGCAACAGGGAGAGGCTTTCCCGCAGAGGCCAGATCGCCCGGCGGAGCTGGAGGAGCTTCTGCTTGGCCTTCTGGATGTCGGGGATAAAGCCCGGGTCCTTATCGTCCAGGGCCCGGTCCTCAAAATCTTCAATAACCGTACCCAGGGAATCGAGGACCAGGAAGTACTCGTCCACCACCGCGTCCCAGAGCTGGTAGGCCAGATAATCGGCGCCCATCCTCCGCACCTTGCTGCCGTTGTCGTGGATCCTCCGGCGGATACCGTCAAAGGAATCGCCGGGAGACTGCTGGAAACTGAGCACCGTGTTCCCCTGGATGACCACGCTGATCTGCCCGAATACGAGTTCGCCCTGCCGCCCGGTGATAGACTTGAAGATGATGAACAGGTACTCGTCGAATTCCTCCACCTTGGGCCGCTGCCCGGTGTTGAGAATGTCCTCTACCGTCAAGGGATGGATCCGGTATTGCTCCGCCAGCTGGTTGATGAAGGCCCCGTCCTCCAGACCCGCCACATTGATCCAGTTGATCCCTGCGGGGTTCCGGTAGGAGAGGAGCTCCTCAAGACCGGCTGCTGTTTTGGCCCAGGAACCTGCGGGGTCGTAGCCAATGATCGATAGTTCCATGGCCATAGGATACTAGGATAGGATCATCTCGTCTATGGGTTTGCCTCCGGGCACCATAGGAAGGACCATTTCGTTTTGGTCGATCCGGGCCTCGATCAGAGCCGGGCCGCCTGCGGCAATATCCCCCAGGGCCCGGTCCAGAGCCGCCGTGAACGAGGCTTCGTCGCCCGCCCGGTAGCCCGCAAGGCCGTAGGCTTCGGCCAGCTTTACAAAGTCCGGCGGCCGGTCCAGGCTGGTCTCGGCGTAACGCTCCTCGTAGAAAAGGTTCTGCCACTGCCGTACCATACCCAGCACCCCGTTATTGATGATGATGATGAGTACCGGCGCCCGGTAGTGTACCAGGGTTCCGAGCTCGCCGCAGTTCATGCGGAAGGAGCCGTCCCCGGTAAAGAGCACCACGGGCCGGCCGGGATTGCCCGCCCTGGGGGCCCCCAGGGCCGCTCCCAGGGCCGCCCCCAGGCCGAAGCCCATGGTCCCGAGACCCCCGGAACTGAGGAAGCCCCGGGGCCGGTTCACGGGGTAGAACTGAGCGGTCCACATCTGGTGCTGCCCCACATCGGTAACCACGATAGCCTCCTCGCCGAGCCTCCGGGCAGTCTCCTGGATGACGAAGCGGGGATGCAGGGCCGTGTCCCGGTGATTGGCCCTGGGGACGCGGGTCTTCCACTGTTCGATGTCTCCATTCCAGCCGCTGGTTTCCCGGGCCGGGAGCCGTTTCAGGATTTCAGCCAACACCGTTTTAATATCCCCCGATATATGGTCGTGGGTGGGGATGTTCTTGTTGATCTCCGCAGGGTCAATGTCGATTTGCAGTATGCGCGCGTTCCTGGCGAACGTGTCCGGCCGGCTCGTGACCCGGTCGGAAAACCGCGCCCCGATGACCACGAGGAGGTCCGTGCGCTGCACCGCTTTATTGCTTGCCACGGTGCCGTGCATACCAATCATGCCCGTGCAGAGGGGATGCTCCTGAGACATGGCCCCGATACCCATGAGGCTCAGCGCCGCGGGCGCCCGGAGCCGCTCCGCCAGGGCCGTCAGCTCTGCATGGGCCCCGGAGATGATGACCCCGCCGCCGGCATAGAGCATGGGCCGCTTGGCCAGAGACAGCAGCGATACCGCGCGGCCGATATCGGCTTCGGTAAAGGTACGCCGCTCGTTCCGCTCCGCCAGCCGCCGGGCCCGCCCGCCCAGCGCCGAGGCCGGAGCCTCCAGAAACACCTTGTATTCCGCAGTCCCGGCGGTGAGATCCTTGGGAATATCGATGAGCACCGGCCCGGGCCGCCCGGACTGGGCCACCACAAAGGCCTCCCGGATAATCTCGGCCAGGTCGTTCAAGTCCTTGACGATCCAGTTGTGCTTGACCACGGGCATGGAAATGCCGCTGATATCCACCTCCTGGAAGCTGTCCTTGCCCAGGAGGGGCAGCGTTACATTCCCCGTGATGGCCACCACGGGGGAGGAATCCATGTAGGCCGTGGCGATACCCGTAATCAGGTTGGTAGCCCCCGGCCCGGAGGTGGCGATGCAGACCCCCGGCCGGCCCGTGGAACGGGCGTAGCCATCGGCGGCGTGGGCGGCGTGCTGCTCGTGACTCACCAGGATGTGCCGTATCCGGTCCCGCTGCTTGTAGAGTTCGTCGTAGATGTTGAGGACCGCGCCGCCGGGGTAGCCAAAGACCATATCCACACCCTGCTCAATCAGGGCCTCAATCAGAATTCTCGCGCCGGTGTATTGCATAGCTCGTTTCTCCACTTCCAGTCTAGCATAAGCTGCGCAGGCCCGCAAGGTCCGCTATTTTCGTCCTCGTGGTCACCCATCGTCGGCCGGGGAGGGGCGGCGCAGCCATCCGCACCCGCGCTTGTAGAACCCGCCGCCGCTATCTTCGATACGCTCTGGCGGGGAACTCCAAAGGCGG
>JAITON010000093.1 GCA_031289935.1 Treponema sp. | reverse complement strand
CAGGGTTGTGTAACTGGGTGATTATTGCCATATAGCTGTGGTTCTTCACGGTTCGACGGGCATTACTTACGTGCTTTCATTTCACGCAGCGTTTTGCCCCGAGGTTTTTAATGCGGCTTGGGATGATCCGGGCGGCAAGCTGTGGGGGCTATTCTTCGCCGGCGCCTCTGCGGGACATTTTCGACAGCCCGCGCCCCTTTCTTTTGGGGGGAACTTGTGCTAACTTAGCTGCCTATGATAAAGGCTGTCGTGTTTTTAGGGAATCCCGGCGCGAAGTACAGGGATACCCGCCACAATGCCGGAAGGCTTCTCTCTGAACTCTACGCTCTCGCTTGGGAGCCAAAATTCAAGGGCCTCTATGCGCCCTATAAAACACCGGAAACCACTATCCATTTTTTGCAACCGGAAACCTTTATGAACCTTTCGGGTGAGTCCGTAATTGCCCTCGCGAACTTTTTCAAAATCGACCGCGCTTCCATCTTAATCGTGCATGACGAGATCGAGCTCCACCTCGGCGCCGTAAGCCTGAAGTTCTCAGGCGGCCTGGGCGGACACAACGGGCTTCGTTCCATTCGCGCGGTCCTGGGCTCGCCCGACTTCTGGCGCCTCCGCCTGGGAGTTGACCGTCCACCCGAAGGCAGCTCCGGCGCGCACGACATCGCAGACTGGGTGCTCAATCCCTTCGCAGCCGACGAGCGCCCCCTCTTGCGGGAAGCCCTCGGCATCGCGAAAAAATGCCTCGACCTCTGTCTGACGCAGGAACCCGATTCACTACTGCCCGATTACGCAAAAGTCAACAACCTCGCCCTAAAGGGATGAGGTATGTTGTTTTCTATAGGTGGTTGCAGTCGGGATTTCATACCCCTTGTTTCGCCCTAAAGGGCGGGGTATGAAACCCTCCGCTCGAATCACCATCCTGCCGGATGGCGCTAGCGGTAGTCTTCCCAGGCTTTGATCTCCAGGCCTTTCTCCCGCTCCCAGGCCAGGGCGTCGATAAACTCCCGGGCGGCCTTGATGTTGGTGAACAGGGGGATGTCGAAGTCCACGGCCATGCGGCGGATCAAATAATCGTTCTTAAGCTCCGTCTCCCGGTTGTTCTTGGGGATGTTGATGATCATGTCCAGTTCCTGCCGCTTGATAAACCCCGCGATATTGGGCTCCCTGGACTCCAGGGGCCAGTTCAGGGCCGCTGCGGGGACGCCCTTGGCGCCCAGGAACCGGGCCGTGCCCCGGCTGGCGTAGAGCTCGTAGCCCATCTCCACGAGCTTCCGGGCGGAATCCAGAAAATCAATCTTTTCCTCCAGAGAGCCGGTGGAAAGGAGTATCCGCTTTTTGGGGATACGGTAGCCCACCGAAAGCAGGGCCTTAAGATAGGCGTCGGAAAGGTCGCTGCCGATGCAGCCCACCTCGCCGGTGGAGGCCATCTCCACGCCGCTCACCGGGTCGGCCCCGTGGAGGCGGCTGTAGCTGAACTGGGCCGCCTTGACCCCTACCCAGGGGATGTCCAGGGCGCTGGCTGCGGTCTTCTGCACCGGCTCGTCTAACATGGCCTCCATGGCCAGCTCGATCATGTTCACCCGGCTCACCTTGGAGCAGAAGGGGAAGCTGCGGCTGGCCCGGAGGTTGCACTCGATGACCCGCACCCGGTTGCGCTGGGCCAAAAACTGAATGTTAAAGGGCCCGGTAATATCCAGGGCCCGGGCAATCTCCCCGGAAATGCGGCGGATCTTGCGGATGGTCTCGATGTAGAGCCGCTGGGCGGGGAGTACCACCGTGGCATCCCCGGAATGGACCCCGGCGTTCTCGATGTGCTCGGTAATCGCGTGGAAGAGGATCTCCCCCCGCTTGGCCACGGCGTCGATCTCAATCTCCTTGGAATGTTCCACGAATTTGCTGATCACCACGGGATGTTCCGCCGACACCCCGGCGGCGAGGGCCAGAAAAGTTTCCAGGCTGGCGTCGTCCCAGGCCACGTTCATGGCCGCCCCGGAGAGCACATAGCTGGGGCGGATGAGCACCGGGTAGCCCGCCTGGGCGGCAAAGGCCCGGGCTGCGGCCATGTCTGTAAGTTCCCGCCAGGCCGGCTGTTCAATGTCCAGACGGTCCAGCAGGGCGCTGAACTTGTTCCGGTCCTCGGCCATGTCGATAGACTGGGGCGTGGTGCCGTAGATGAGGACCCCGGCGGTATAGAGCTGGGTGGCCAGGTTGTTGGGTATCTGGCCCCCCATAGAGAGGACGACCCCGTCGGGCCGCTCCCGCTCGTAGATGTCCAGGACCCGCTCCAGGCTCAGCTCCTCGAAGTAGAGCCGGTCGCAGATATCGTAGTCCGTGGAGACCGTTTCGGGGTTGCAGTTCAGCATGATGGAGTAGCGGCCCAGCTTGCGGACGGTCTGGGCGGCGTTGACGCAGCACCAGTCGAATTCCACGCTGGACCCGATCCGGTAGGCCCCGGAGCCCAGGACCATCACGCCCCGCCCTGCCGGGGCTGTATCGTCCCGGCCCCCGCTCTGGGCCCCCGCGCCGGAGTAGGTCATGTAGAGGTAGTTGGTTCTGGCCGGATACTCCGCCGCCAGGGTGTCGATCTGCTTGACCAGGGGCCGGATACGGTACTCTTCCCGGAGCCGCCTAACCGCCATCTCGTCCATGCCCCTTAACTGGCCGATCCGGGCGTCGGAAAACCCCAGGTACTTGGCCCGGAGGAGTAACTCCCGGGAAAGGGGCTTTTCCGGAAAGGAGCGTAGTTCCAGCTCGCAGTCCAGGACGTTTTTTATCTTGTAGAGGAACCAGCGGTCGATCTTCGTGAGCTTGTAGATTTTTTCCACGGACCAGCCTTCCATAAGGGCCCGGTAGATGATAAAGATACGGCGGTCCGTGGGTTTTTGCAGGGCTTCCCGGAGGTTCTCCAGGCCGGGACCGCAGAGGGTATCGTCCCCGGCCAGGCCCGGCGCACCCACGCCGGTCATCCGCAGGGCCTTTTGCAGGGCTTCCTCGAAACTGCGGCCGATGGACATGACCTCCCCCACGGACTTCATCTCACTGCCGATGCGGTTCTCTACGTGCTTGAACTTGGAGAGGTCCCAGCGGGGCGCCTTGACCACGCAGTAATCCAGGGCGGGCTCAAAACAGGACTTGGTCACCCGGGTGATACGGTTCTCGATATCCGTCAGGGCCTGGCCCAGGGCGAGTTTAGCCGCCACAAAGGCCAGGGGGTAGCCCGTGGCCTTGCTCGCCAGGGCGGAAGACCGGGAAAGCCGGGCGTTTACTTCTATTATACGGTAGTCCTCGGAGAAGGGGTCCAGGGCGTACTGGATGTTGCACTCCCCGACAATGCCCAGGTGGCGGATCACCAGAATAGCGATGCGGCGGAGCTTGTGGTACTCGCTGTCGTTCAGGGTCTGGGAGGGGGCCACCACGATGCTTTCCCCGGTGTGGATTCCCAGGGGATCGAAGTTCTCCATATTACACACGGTGATGCAGTTGTCGAAGCGGTCCCGGACTACCTCGTACTCGATCTCTTTCCAGCCGCCGAGCCACTCCTCCACGAGTACCTGGGGCGTGGAACGAGTTTCGTTCCTTTGGGCAAAGGCCCGTTCGGCCCGGCGGCGGAGCTCGGTCTCGTTCCGGCAGACCCCGGAACCGGCCCCTCCCAGGGCGTATGCCGCCCGGAGCATCACCGGGTAGCCAATGGCGGCGGCCGCAGCCAAGGCTCCCTCCACCCCGCTCGTGGGACCGGCCTCAACGGCAGGGCTGCTACCGGCGGCAGACACCGCAATACTCTGCGGGGTCTTGGCGCCGATCTCGGCAAGGCGGTCCACGAAACGCTGCCGGTCCTCGGTATCCTCAATGGCCTTGACCGGGGTACCCAGGACCCGGACGCCGTACTTGTAGAGCAGCCCCTCCCGGTCCAGGGCCACGCCGCAGTTCAGGGCCGTCTGCCCCCCGAAGCTGAGCAGGAGACCGTCGGGCCGTTCCTTCTCGATGACCTGACGGACGAATTCCGGGGTCACCGGCAGGAAGTAGGTACGGTCCGCCATGCCCTCGCTGGTCTGTATAGTGGCGATGTTCGGGTTGATGAGCACCGTCTCGATACCCTCCTCCCGGAGCGCCTTGAGGGCCTGGGACCCGGAATAGTCGAACTCACCGGCTTGCCCGATTTTGAGGCCCCCGGAGCCAAGCACCAGGACCTTGCGGAGCTGGTCTTTCTGTACATGCTTCATCACTCTGCTTCCTGCCTTTCTTTCTTGCAACCTTGGGGCCTTTTTCCGGTCATAATAGCTATGAATAGTTCTTACGACATACTCACGACCAGGGCCCGCGCCCTGCAACTTCGCGCTCCCCTCCCCTGTAGGCCCCTGGGAGAGGAAATCGCCAACTCTATACTCCACGGCATGGGGGCCTTCCTCGCCGTGGCGGGCCTCACCCTGCTCAGCGTGAAGGCGGCGGGGGTCCTGGGCGCCCCGGCTTCGGCCCCGAGTACCAGAGCCCTGGCGGCCTACATCGTCTACACCCTGGCGCTCCTTATGATGTTCCTCGCCTCGACCCTCTACCACGCCCTTACCCACGAGGGGGCCAAGCGGGTGTTTCAGGTCCTGGACCACTCGGCCATCTACCTCCTCATCGCCGGTACTTACACGCCCTTCTGCCTGGTAGGGCTCCGGGGCGCCTGGGGTTGGAGCCTCTTCGGCGCCGAATGGGCCCTGGCGGCGGCGGGCATCGCCCTCCACGCGGCCAACAATCGGGCCCTAAAAAAGGCCGAGATTGCCGTGTACCTGGTCATGGGCTGGGCGGTCGTCCTGGGCTGGATTCCCCTCAGCCGGAATGTCCCCTTTATAAGCCTCGTCTTCCTGGCCGCCGGGGGCCTCGCCTATTCCCTGGGCATCCTCTGGTACCGCCTGAAAGACCGGGCAGGGGCCCATGTGGTCTGGCACGTTTTTGTGCTCGCCGGGGCCGTCTGCCACTGGTGGGCCATCTGGTTCCTTTAGGGAGGCGCTGATTGACGCTCATCGAGCCAGTTTCGTTGGTGATACCTCCCGCACCTGATCCAAAAAACGGTCAATGAGAAATTCCGTATCCCTCGGCCCCGGACAGCCTTCCGGGTGAAACTGGACCGCGCTGAAGGGGCCTTTTCTGGAACGGATCCCCTCGATGGTGCCGTCGTTATTGTTGACAAACCAGGGTTCCCAGTCTTTTGGCAGGGTCTCGGCACGGATAGCGTAGCCGTGGTTCTGGCTCGTGATATAGCAGCGGCCTGTGGCGACCTCTACACAGGGCTGGTTCTGGCCCCGGTGGCCGTAGGGCAGCTTATAGGTGTCCGCCCCAGCGGCCAGCCCCATGATCTGGTTCCCCAGGCAGATACCAAAGACCGGCTTCCCCGCGCTAAATGCCCCACGTACCGTGGCAATGGTCCTGCCGCATGCTTTGGGGTCCCCGGGGCCGTTGGAAAGAAAAAGCCCATCGTAGTCGATGCCGAAAAGATCGTGGTTCCAGGGCACCCGGATAATCTCGATATTACGGGCCAGAAGACAGCGATAAATATTGGCCTTGGCGCCGCAGTCTACGAGGACGATCCGGGGAAGCGCGGCTCCAGCAACGGCATCCCTGGAACGGAAAATCTTGAGGTCCACCGGAGAAACATCTGCTACGGGGTGAGGAACCAGGCCTGAGTCAATCGTTACGTCCCGGCTGCCCTCCACCAGGATCTTCCCCATCATTACCCCCTGCTCCCGGAGCCGTCCGGTCAGGGCACGGGTGTCGATACCGTAGAGACCGGGGACATTGCTCTTCTCGAGCCAGGCCGAAAGGCTTGTCCCGGAGACGAAGTGACTGGGCTCCTGGCAGACTTCAGCGGTAACAAAGGCCGCCGCCTGGATCCGTCCCGACTCAAAGTGCCGGGGGATGTCCTGCTCGTCAAAAAAAGGCTCCCCAGTCTTCGGCTGGACCGGCACGCCGTAGTTACCCACCAGAGGATAGGTGGATACTAATATCTGCCCCCGGAAGCTGGGGTCGGTAAGAGACTGGGGGTAGCCCGTCATGCCCGTGGTAAAGACCACTTCTCCCGCCTGGGACCGGGCCCTACCGAAGGACCAACCGGAAAACTCCGAGCCATCCTCCAAGACAAGTTTTGCTTGTCGTATGAGCTTTGCCTGCCGCAGTTTCGTCATAGATTCCCCTTCGTCCCAAGGCTGGTATCAAGATATCGGGAAAATCGGCAAAAGACAAGCCCCTGAGTCGAATTTAAGGAAGAGAAATGCAAATTTTTGCTTGTTTTTAGGTCCCAAATAGTGGGGAAATCATCAAAACTACGAAATCTCTTCCTAAATCATTCCTGAACCACGCAAAAGAGGTTGCCGTCGGGGTCTTCCAGTACCACATAATCGACCCCATCGGGATAGGGCCAGGCTCCCAGTCCAATGGGCCGATCTTCTAGTCCGCCACATAGAAGGACCAGATATATCCAACTCCGTTTTTTCTTTGGATGGGCCCGTTTCTGGCAGAAAATTTCGGCCCATCCCTTGGGGGTCGTAGATGGTGTACCAGTCAACATCAAAGACTCCCCTATCCTGGTAATGGAGAGCCTTCTATGGAGAATTTGCTTACGGCAAATTCTCCATAAATCGCAATTAGGCTACATAGGCTTCCAGGAGCCGCCGCTGGTCCGGAACCTGGAGCCGCTTCAAGGCTTTCTTCTCGATCTGCCGGATCCGTTCCTTGGTCACGTTAAAGTGGTCCCCTACCTCCTTGAGGGTCATGGGAGCCCCTTCCATCAAGCCGTAGCGGCAACGGAGAATGTCCGCCTCTTTGCTGTCCAGGGTTCCCAGCACCGATTCAAGATCGTCGTGGAGCTTCCGGTCTAGGGCCTGCTCGTCCGGTGGCTGGTAGGTATCATCCTCAATAAAGTCCATCAGCATGGTGGCATCCTTGTCCGCCGAGACCAGCATTTCCAAAGAAACCAGCTCCCGGCCGATGTTGATCATCTCCGCCACATGTTCGCTGTCCATGCCCAAAAACCGACCGATCTCCCGGTACTCCGCCTCGGAACTCTGGCAATTCTGTACCAGCTTGCGGGCCTGCTCAATCTGCACCAGCTCATTAACCCGGTTCAGAGGCAGACGGATCATGCGGCCTTTTTCGCAGATGGCCCTGAGGATTGACTGGCGGATCCACCAGACCGCATAGGAGATAAAATGATAACCCTTGTCCACATCATACTTCTTAATGGCGTTTATTAGGCCGATATTTCCCTCACTGATCAAATCCATCAGGGGCAGGCCCCGCCCTTGAAATTTCTTCGCGATATTGACCACAAAGCGCAAATTCGAGCGCACCAGCTTTTCCCTAGCCGCCTTATTGCCCTTGGCCGCAGCCCGGGCAGCCTCTTCCTCTTCCTCCCGGCTCAACAGGGGAATTCGGTTAATTTCCCGCAGGTATATCGAGAGGACGCTCTCGTCGCTGTAGGTTTTCTTAGCACCGTTCAACTGGCCTTTCGTTCTGCTCTTGTTCATATTCATCCTCCTAAGTATTGACTATATATAAGCAATTTTCATGCCAAGAATCAGCTTTTTTTATCAAAGAAGGTGTTTTTTTATGATTTGCTAATTCCTTATAAAATAAAGAATTATGATGATTCTGCCCGCGTCCAGAGGCCATTTCCCCAAAAGTAATGATGATTTAAATCCTGATTCCGGAGCCACCTGAATAATAGAGTCAAATTGATACAATAAACTGAAAAACCGAAAATTTTGTATCATTTTGACCTATCTAGCTTTTCAAAATGTCAGATGGGGCTTATATCTTCAACTTTTTATGATTCTCAGTTGACGCTCAGAGCGGTTTTCGGTATATTAAAAATAACTACATACTATAATCATATATTGGAGGAATTATTATGAAGGTAAAACCTTTAGCTGATCGCGTGCTGGTACGGCTCGAGAAGAATGAGGCCAAGACTGCGGGGGGTCTCTTTATCCCCGAAACTGCCCAGGAGAAAACCCAGGCTGGCATGATTGTCGAGGTCGGACCGGGCACGGAAAAGGATCCGGTCACGGTCAAGGTAGGCCAAAAGGTCATGTACGATAAGTACGCCGGCACCCAGATCAAGCTCGACGGTGTGGAGCACCTGATCCTGAAAATGTCGGACCTAGTCGCGGTGATCGAATAGCACCGCCAGAAATCTTTGCGGTTAAATTTTCTTTCTCTCGTTAGTAGCTGGGGCGATTAATCTCTAGCCGGATGGTAGGATTGTCCGGATCCAGGTTGAGGGCGTATTCTAGGGCCTCTCGGGCATCTTGGGGACGGCCTAGGGCGCGGAGGCAACGGGCCAGAGAAACTTGTACCCGGGCAGCATCCCAGTTGGCGTGTACCTGGGCGGCTGCAGTCTGGTAATATTCCAGGGCCATTGAGGTAGCGCCCTTCGATTCCAGGACCAAGGCCAGGTTGGCGTTAACCTGCCAACTAGCCACTTCGGGAGGGATGCTCCTGAGGAGCCGCTCGGCCGTGTTCAGGTTGCCCAGGCGAATGTTCCCCAGAGACTCGTGCAGAGGAATCCATGGGCTCCCGGTCGAGCCGCTGTCCATACCGAAGTTCCGGGCGGAACGAATCAGTTGGCTTGTCTCGTCGTACTGTCGCTGAACGTCAAAGTACCAGGCAGCCCACTGGTAGAGCTCCGTCACGGTAGGATAGCGGTTGAGAAGGAGCCAAGTCTCGGGGATGATCCGGTTCACCGGCCAGATATCGCGGCGGCGGTGGAGTAATTCTAGTTCCAGGAGAACCGTAGACCTATCCTGGACCGCTCCCTCTAGGATGACTGCAGCCCGGGAACTTTCCAAGAGACGAGTATAGCGGATAATCCCGTAAACATTCCCGCCATCCAAAGCCAGGAGCCGTTCCAGATACCGGACCCCCTTCTCGGGACCGGTTTCGGTGGCGGCCAGATTGTAGAGGCTCCTGATGAGTATATCCCGGTCATCAATATAGCGACCATCGGCATCAGGGGCCGCCAGGATGGTCCAGAGGCCCCGTGCTGCATCAAGGCGGCCTGCCAGGGCCAAGGCATCGGCCTGCCGGGCAAGACTTTCAGGATCGCTAAACTGGGCAAAGAGTTCCGCCGCCAAGAGGGGGTCTCCAAAATCGTAGTAAAAATCCGCCGCTAACCGGGTAATTTCTGGGTTCCGGACTTCCGCCCCGGAAATAAGGGGCCTAAGCAGGGCGGCGGCTCCCTGGGTTTCGCCCTGGATAAGCCGGAGCAAGGCTCCATCAGCTATGAGCACTTCCCCCTGAGGGAATCCCGTAAGGGTCTCGCCCAGGGGCAGGTCCCGGTTTCCAAGGATGGCCAGGGCCGCCTCCGGACTTGCCAGGGTCCCGGCCAGGATATGGACCGACAGGGCTAGGGGGCTCAGCTCCGGCTCGGTGATTATTGAAGCGTAGGATGCCGCCTGAACAGGGACTGCCGAGAGGACGAGGGCCTCGGCGGCGATAGCGGCCAGGGATTCCGAGTAGGGATAGGCAGCAGCCCCCCGTTCCGCAGCGGCCCGATACTGGGCCAGGAGAGCCACAGGGTCCGCCCCTAGGCTATTGACCGCAGGCTCCCGCTCCAGGACCAGGTTCCGGCGGCGTTTGAGCACCATAAGCCGGGACTCGACCCCCAGGGCCGTATCGTCCAAATCGTCCAGGAGGGAGAGGAGCCGCTCAAGTTTGCCACTAAAGGCGGCGGAGTTCAATGTCTGGTCATATTCCCGAATCATACGGACAAAGGAACTTTCCCCGGCAATGGCCCCATCGGCCCCCGGTCGTGCAACATAGTTAAAGAAAATAAGGCCCCCGACGACCGCCAGGACACAGAAAAGCCCCAGGATACATACCACCGGGAGCAACGGGGCGGCTTTCCGGGTCGAGTTCGCAGGGGGCTCTACCATGGCGCTATCCCTGGACCGTCTTTCTGATACTATCCAACACGCCATTGATAAACCGGAAAGACTCTTCGGTGCCGAATTCCTTGGATATACAGATGGCTTCATCAATCACAATGGAGGGCGCCACATCAGACTGGTACATCATAGTATAGGCGCTCATGCGGAGCAGGGCCAGATCGACCCGGTTAAGCCGGGAAAAGTCCCAGTTCTCGAGATGGGAGCGGATCATACCATCCACAGCGGCGATATTCTCGATGGTCCCGGTGATGAGGAGCCGGGAGAAAACTACGATGCCCTCGTCCAGGCACTCCCGTTGCTCAGGCTCAAGCCAGGAGAAGTTCAGAAGCTCTTCGGGGATTAGCACGGTCCCACCTCCCGAAGCCTCCCAGGAATAGAGCGCCTGGAAAGCGAGGATTCGGCCTTTTCTCCGGGATGCCATGGCCTATCAGAGCCAGGTGAGATTCTGGTCTAGTATCTTGAAGGTCCTATCAGTCCGCAGTTCCGCCAAAAGCTCGTTCAGAGCCGTCTGATTGGCCGCCGCCTGACGTTCCTGGAACAGAACAGCCCGGATAAAATCCCGTATCGTCTGGCTGGTATTATTCGGATTGACATCCGTAAGTCCCAGGATTTTCATATCGGTCTTTTCAGTAACCCTGACGATATAGTAGGCCTGGGTTCCTTCCACTATACTGGACACCGCACCCTTGGCAAGACCGAACATGGTATCGAAGAGGGCGCTGCCGTAACGGTTGCTGATAATAGTTTCATTTTCGGCGGTCATGGCAATGTTTCCCAGAGGGCCCGCGTTATAGGCCCCCGAGGCCTGGCCCTCCACCACCTTGGTGTTGAATTTATCACCGTTGCCGCCGATATCCCGGACCAGGGTTTCCGCCTGGGTCTTGGCCTTGGCCTTATCGGTTCCAAAGGGGACCTCTATCAGGTAGCAGAAGATCATATCGGGCTGAATAAACTGGGTCTTGTTGATGCTGTAATACCGCTGAACCTCCGCTTCCGTGGGGGTCGCTACCTGGAGTTTATCACCTTTGACCTTCTGGACATAGCGATTAATCATAACCTGCCGCCGGATATAGTCCTTGTATTCGGTCAGGCTATAACCGTAGATACTCCGGATCACCCGCTCCAGGTCCGTATCGTTGGTCAGGGGCGTGTTCAGGCTGGCGGCCAGTTGGCTTCGCAGCGTGGTCAGTTCGTTGTCCACATCCGCCTGGGTGACGGTGATCCTCTCCCGCACCGCAGCCTGGAAGAAGAGTTTTTCGTTGATCAGCGAATCCAGAACCTGGAGCTTGTTTTCGCGGGTAAGATTCTTGACATATTCAGCCACCGCAGTATCAAGCTGGGAGGTGTTCTGCACCGCCAGGGCCGGCCCGTAGGTACCGTAGCTGGAGATGATCTGGAGCCGGACCGTCCGGTCAATAGCCTGCCGCAGTTCCCTGCCCGTAATAGCCTCGGTACTGGTCAGGGTAATCGTGGCCACAGTCAACACATCGGTCTGAGCCTGGGACTGGGCGGAAACCATACCGGCAAAAAGAACGCTAAATAGCACAATACTCACAAATCGTTTCATAATTTCCCTATCCTAAGTAAAATCTATACACCTATCATAACAACACAAGGGCCGTTAGGCTACACCTTTATTCCAAAACGGCCCGAATTCGCCGCACTCCGGCGGAGGAAGACTGCTCCTTCTGAATTTTGAAGGTCCCCAGAACGCCCGTATGCTCCACATGGGGCCCGCCGCAGACCTCCTTGGAGAAAAATTCCGCCGCAGATTGGCCGATGGTGTAGACCTTGACCTGAGCCTCGTATTTTTCCCCGAACAAGGCCGTGGCCCCGGCGGCCCTAGCCTCGTCCAGGCTCATCACCGCCACGCCCACGGGCAAGTCCTGCCGGATGGCCCCATTCACTAAGGCTTCCACTCCGGCGATTTCTCCGGCGGTCATGGGCGCGCCGTGGGAAAAGTCGAAGCGCATCCGTTCCGCCGTGATATTGGAGCCCTTCTGGGCCACATGATCCCCCAGAACCTGCCGCAGGGCCGCCTGCAAAAGGTGGGTGGCCGTATGGTACTTGGTGGTGATCTCACCGTGGTCCGCCAGACCTCCCTTAAAGACCTGGCCGCTACCCGTTCGGGAAAGCTCCTGGTGCTTCTTAAAGGCCTCGTCAAACTCGCTCTTGTTCACCGTCATGCCATGCTCGGCGGCCAGCTCCTCGGTAAGCTCCACGGGGAAGCCGTAGGTATCGTAGAGCCTGAAAGCCAAGCGCCCCGACATCAGCTTTCGAGGGTCTCTGAGGAGGTTCGGCAGAAGCTTCTCGAATTCTTTTTCCCCCTTTTGAAGCGTATCGGTGAACTTGGCCCCTTCCTTATCCAGTTCGTCCATTATGTAGGCTCGATTTTCCGCTAGTTCCGGGTAGGGCCCCTGGAAATCCTCCACCACAACCTGAGCCACCCCGGTGAGCCAGGCCCCTTCCATACCCAGCTTGTAGCCGTGCCGCACCGCCCGCCGGATGAGCCGCCGCAGGACATAGCCCGCGCCCACATTGGAAGGGCTCACCGCCTTGGGATCCCCCAGAATGAAGACCGCAGACCGCACATGGTCGCAGATAATCCGCAGGGAACGGTCCTTTTCGCTCTCCGTCCCGTAAACATAACCCGCTGCCCCCTCCACCGCAGCCCGGATCCGGGCGAAGATCTCCGTATCGTAGACCGATTTTTTGCCGTTCAAGATGGTTACAGTCCGCTCAATGCCCATACCAGTGTCCACGCACTTCCGGGCCAGGGGCTCGTAGGCGCCGCCGCCGGTCTTGTTGTACTCCATGAACACATCGTTCCAGATTTCCAGCCAGCCGCCGCAGGCGCAGCCGGGCTTACAGTCCGGGCCGCAGGGCTTTTCGCCCACATAGTAGAACATTTCCGAGTCCGGGCCGCAGGGACCGGTGCTTCCCGCAGGCCCCCACCAGTTGTCTTCCCAGGGCAGATACGCGATATGGTTCTCCGGTATCCCCAGGGCCTTCCAGACTGAGGCGCTTTCCTCGTCCCTGGGAATGGCCGTATCGCTTTGCGCTCTCGTATCGCTTCGCGCTCTCGTATCGCTTTGCGATACCGCATCCCCGGCAAAGACCGTAACCCCCAGCTTTTCCAGAGGAATCCCCAGCCATTGAGGCGCAGTGAGGAATTCAAAGCTCATTCTGATAGCCCCGTCCTTGAAATAATCCCCCAGAGACCAGTTCCCCAGCATCTCAAAAAGAGTGAGGTGGCTCGGGTCGCCCACGTTATCTATGTCCACGGTGCGTATGCACTTCTGGTAGTCCGTAAGGCGCTTCCCCGCAGGATGCTCCTCCCCCAGGAGGTAGGGCACCAGGGGATGCATACCCGCAGTGGTAAAAAGCACCGTGGGATCGTTGTCCGGCAGGAGGGACTTACCCTGAATCTGCACATGGCCTTTGGATTTGAAGAATTCGATGTATTTCGAACGCAGTTCGTCAGCTGTCATGGGCATAGTATAGCGCAGCCGGGCCGCTCACGCAACCCGGCATCCATGCCGCCTAATTAGAACTACTTTACTATCCGCAGGGGCTGGTCGCCGTGGGCGCCGATTATTCGCTCCCCTTTGGGGTCCACCATCAGGTCCATGCCCTCCAGGGGGAGCGCGCCGAAAAGCACCTCCGTTTCATGGGGGAGCACGAAGGCGTTGCAGCCGGTATAGCGGTCTTGCCAGTAAATGTTGACCGGCTCGGTGACGGAACCGGTTGCCAGGACGCCATCGGCAACTTCTGACTGGCTCGTGTACAGAACGCGCAGGCCCAGCTTTGCGCGGGTTTCCTCGTTGATAACCAGCGTCCAGGCGCCGGTATCAACCAATGCGTTCACCGTAACGTGGCGCACTTCCGTCTCCTTGATAATCCCGTTGACTGCGTTTGTCGCGTCAGTGGGATTCTCCAGGGTGATTTCTTCTCTGAAACAACTCATCGTAAACTCCTTGTCCTCAGTATAGCACACTTTCCGCGTTTTATGTACCTGACCCCGTATAAAAAAGCCGCCCCCCTGCATAGCAAGCTATGCCTGGAGGCGGCCTGCGGTCAGTAGACCGCTGCAATCCGCCTGCGGCGGATTGCTTGGAGTTTGCGCTGTGCGCAAACT